>NZ_KB899922.1 GCF_000378465.1 Elioraea tepidiphila DSM 17972 | reverse complement strand
AGGCTGTTCCCAAAGGCGCCCTGGTCATCGCAGATCGCGCCTTCGATGCGGATCGCTTCCGACGTGCGATCGAAGCGCGCGGCGCGGTGCCGAACATCCCGCCGAAGGCGAACCGCCGCTGGAAGAGCTGCTTCAGCCCCGCGCTCTACCGCAGCCGGAACGCCATCGAGCGCATGTTCTGCCGGCTGAAGGACTTCAGGCGCGTCGCCACGCGATACGACCGTCTCGCCGAAACCTACCTCGCCGCAGTCCATATCGCCGCCATCGTGGCGTTCTGGTGGTGAGTCCGGACCCTAGCAGCCCCGGCTTACGGGACTGTTTCCGACGTCTGGTTGTGACGCGGCTTTGTGGGCGGAAATGAACCAACCAGGGCCCCCATCACCGCCGACGCGTTACGACCGGTTCTCTCTCACGACGAGATTCGGCCAACCAGTTCGCGATTTGGGAACAGCACCCTACCGCGGCGACCAGACGCGCTTCAACCTGCCGCCATGCCAGCGCAAAGGCACCGCTAGCCCGGTGCCCGTGCGCTCGGCCGTTGCCAGTTCGATGAAGCGCGGCAGCCACCGCAGCAACCGCCACGCCTGATCCTCCAGCGGTGCCCGCATCCAAGCCGGCAGCAGAAAGAACGTTGTCAGGCCCGACGCCCGCCAGACGGCGCGCTCGGCCGGATTGCGTATGATGCGCTCGTCGCCGGTGACGACCACCCAGCCGCCTTCCGCGGCAAGGTCTTTCATCCACTGGACGTCACCCGGGTCGCGGTCGGGATAGCGGTTGCGCGACCAGTCGCAGCCATGGCCGAGATGCACGAGAACCTCGGCAGCGATCCGCGCCAGCCGGGGCGACTGCGTACGGTCGAAGTAGAGCTTCACGCAGCAACACGCAGGCCCGCATCGAAGCGGAGCGCGGCCTCGACCGCCTCCACCGGAATCTCGAAGGCCGAGGCCACGCGCGCCGCATCGTTGTCGTTCGCCACATAGGCACGCGCGAGCACGCGCACCGGGATGCCGAAGGCATCAAGGATCGGCTCACCGAACGCGCGCGCCGGATCAACGACGACCTTGGCGTCGCGGCCGGCCGGCCAAAGACGTTCCGGCAGGCCATCCGAGCGGAAGTCGAGCACATCGAACAGCGACGGCTCGACGATCGCGTCGAACACGTACTGGTCGGTGCCGATCCGCATCAGGGCCTTGTCGCCGAGATTCCGGCCGATCTCGGCGAACACATCCCGGCCATCGGACCGAAGACGCCTGAGCACGAACGGATGCTCCGCCTTCCATGCGTGGCGGAACCACGCAGCGGTACGATCCACGTTGCGCCATGGCACGCCGCGCTGCCGCAGGCGCCGAGCGAGACGCACTTCGAGCAGGTCGAGGAAGCTCATCAGCAGCACTCCCTCGACGCGCTTCGCATGCGGACCGAGCCGCGGCGCAGTCGTCCTCCGCTCGCCCCGGTACTGGTAGGAATAGCCTTCGAGCCATCGCCGGGCCGTCGGCGCCGGCACGCCCACCAGCCGCGAGGCGTCAGCCGCGGTGAACAACGGAACGGTCAGGGCATCGTCGCGCAGGGCCATCTCCCGGGTCCACGGCTGCGGCCGGCCTGCGGCGCCGGCCAAGTCAGGGCAAGTCGAATCGCGTTCCTCAGCCGCTGGGACGAATGATAGCGGAATCTGGCGCGCCCTGAGGGATTCGAACCCCCGACCCGCAGCTTAGAAGGCTGCCGCTCTATCCAGCTGAGCTAAGGGCGCCCGGCGAGGGCCGTCTTATAGCAGGAGCGCGCCAAGACAGAACCGCGTTGCGCCCCCTCGCTCCCGCCCCTCGGGCGAGCCGCGACCGCGCGCAGCCGGCCGATGCGACCGACGGCGGATCAGCGCGCGCTCAGCGTATCCCGACAGATCAGCGTCACCGTCAGCGGGTTGGGTTGCAGGTCGTAGACCGCGCCGGTCCCGTAATCGATCAGCCCGCCCAGGATCACGCCGGCCCCCGCCAGCGCGGGAATCATGGAGGCGGTCTGCGGCGCGCAGCCCTCACGAGTGATGGTCATCGCCAGCGACTGGTTGCGCGGCACCGTGAGCGTGCAGGGAGAGGTGCAGGACATGCCGTTCGAGAGCTGAACCTGAGCGCCCACCGGGATGGTGTTGATCGACACCTGCTGTTCCGTGCCGCGGATCATCGTCGCGCAACCGGCGAGCACACCGAGAGCAACGGGCGTGACCAGGGCAACTGCGCTGCGACGCATCTCCTCCTCCGTTCTCCGACCACGTCGGCGAGGAGGCTAATGAGGAAACGCGTCAGTTTCGGACGCAAGGGGCAACGGGCTGACGCGTTTCTCTCCCCGGTCTCGACCTGAGCTGGAAACGCGCATTCGGCCTGGCCGAGCTCGGCGAGGATAGGCTCAATGCGTCCAGTTCTCCGCCCGCGTATAGGCGAAGTTGTCGGCATAGGCCTTCGGGCGGATCACCCGCTCCGCCGTCTCCTCCACCTCATACGGAATCCCGTGCTTCTCGGCATAGGCGATGGCCGCCTCCCTGGTGGGAAACCGCAGCCGCACCTGGGACGACAGCGTGTCGCCCGAGCCGATCCAGCCCATCAGCGGGTCGGCCACGCGCCGTTCGGCCGGCTCGTATTCCAGCACCCACTCGCGTGTCTTCGCCCAGCCCGACTGCATCGCCGTCTTCGGCGGCTTGTAGATTCGCGCCCGCATCGTCCCTCGTGCTCCACCTGGTCGGGGCGGCCGGATTCGAACCGACGACCTTCTGCGCCCAAGGCAGACGCGCTACCAGGCTGCGCTACGCCCCGCCAGTGGCGCGGACCCTAGTGATGCGCCCGCGCCGCGGCAAGCGGCCTCACACCCGGCCCCTCACACCCGCCCCGTCCATGCCATGCGCGCGACCGCCCATTGCGCGCCGAGACGCGGCCCCGCCACGCGCACATCGCCCGGATCGAACCCCGCCCCGCGCAGCCGGCGCAGCGTGCGCACGCCGAGCGCGGCCGGCAGCAGCGCGGGGCGCGCCGCGCGCGGCACCTCCGGCAGCAGCCCGCGCAGCGTCACCGCATGGCTCTCGGCCAGCTCCGCCAGCACGCGCGCCACGCGCCGCACCCCCTCCCCGGAAGGCGCGCGCGCGAGGTCCGCGAGCCGCACGCCCTCCGCCCGCAGCAGCGCGCGCGGCAGCAGGGTGCGCCCGCGCGCCGCCAGCACCGGGGAGGCGCGCAGGATGCCGGCGAGCCCGTACACCACCCCCGCATGCCGCGCGGCCGACACGGCGGCCGGCGCCTCCGCCCCCAGCACCGCGAGGCCGAGCCGCATCAGCCCGCCCGCACTCGCCGCGGCGTAGGTCTCCAGCGCGGACGGGTCGGGGATCCCCTCCTCCGCCAGCTCCGCCTCGCGCGCGGTGATCACGGCATCCAGCAGCGCCGGATCGAGCCCGCGCGACGCCACCAGCCGGCCGAGCGGCTCGGCCACCTCGTGGCGGCGGAACCGTCCGTGCGAGGCCTCCTCCACCACCTCGCGCCACCAGTGCAGCCGGATCAGGCCGAGCGCGGGTTCGGTCACGGCATCGCGCACGCCGGCGAGCGCCACGTTGAACGCGCCGAGCGTGAACAGCGCCTCGCGCGCGGCCTCGGGCGCGAACAGCGCGCACAGGAAGCGGTCTGGATCGTCGCGGCGCAGGATCGCGCCGCAGGGCGAAAGCGGGGGCGACATCGCGCGTCACGTGGCACGGCGCGGCCCGGTTGACGATCCCCCGCAACGGGACTTACCTGCCGCTGCCTTCACCCCCACTCAGCGGAGACAGACGCCATGGCCTTCACCCTGCCGTCGCTGCCCTATGCGCACGACGCCCTCGCCGCCTCGGGCATGTGCCAGGAGACGCTCGAGCTGCACCACGGCAAGCACCACCAGGCCTATGTCACGGCGCTGAACGGCTTCGTCGAGAAGGACGCCAACCTCCAGGGCAAGTCGCTCGAGGAGATCGTGAAGCTCTCCTACGGCAAGGCCGAGATGGCGGGCGTGTTCAACAATGCCGGGCAGCACTGGAACCACAATCTGTTCTGGCCCTGCATGAAGCCGAACGGCGGTGGTGCGCTGCCGGGCAGGCTGGAGGCGAAGATCGTCTCGGATTTCGGCTCGGTCGAGAAGTTCAAGGACGCGTTCAAGCAGGCCGGCGCGACGCAGTTCGGCTCGGGCTGGGCGTGGCTCGTGGTCGGCAAGGACGGCAAGCTCGCCTGCACCAAGACGCCGAACGGCTCCAACCCGCTGGCCGAGGGCCAGGGCACGGCGATCCTCGGCTGCGACGTGTGGGAGCACAGCTACTACCTCGACTTCCGCAACCGCCGGCCGGACTACCTGACCAACTTCCTCGAGAAGCTGGTGAACTGGGAGTATGTCGAGAGCCTGCTGGCGAAGGCCTGACCTGCGGCGGGGGCGGCTGGACGGCCGCCCCCGCGCCCCCCATCTGCGGGCCATGACCACAGATCGATCCTCGCCCCCGGGGCGGGTGGCGCGCGCCATCCCGTTCCTGATCGCCGGCTTCATGCTGACCCCGTTCCTCGTGTGGGGCCTGCTGTTCGCCGCCGGGCTGCGCGGCCCCAAGCAGGGCTTCGACGGGCCCGAGGCCGTGGTGCTGCTGCTCGCCTCGCTGCCGCTGGCGGGGCTGTTCTGGATCCGCAACCTGCGCGAGATGGGCGACGCGCTCGGCCAAGATTCCCGGCTCCGGCTCGCGCGCGTGCTGACGGCGGCGCTGCCGGCGGCCGTGCTGCTGATCGGCGGTGTCGGCCTCGTCTGGCTCGGTGGGCTCGATCGCCCGGCCTCCAGCCTGTGGCTGGTCGGGGCGGCGGTGGCCGCGGTCGCGGCGCTGGCGTGGCTCGCCGCCGGCCAGCGCGGCGAGACCGGCACGGCGCGGCGCGAGACGGCGCGGCGGCCCGGCGCGACCGACACCGGCACGCTGCTGTTCATCGCCAATGTCGCGATGGCGCTCACGCTGCTCGCCTGGTACTGGACGCCGGCGGTGCTGTTCTACGCCGCGCTGGCGCTGGTGCCGCTGGCGTTCCTCGCCATCATCGCGGTCGCGCACCAGGACGACAGCGCCGCCTGACGGCGCGGCAACCCGACGGAGACCAACCATGATCACCCGCCGTTCGGCCCTCGCCCTCGCGCTCGCCGCCATGGCGACGCCGGCCGCCGCGCATCACGACCATCGCATCGAGGTGGTCGACCCGTGGGCGCGCGCCGCGCTCGCCGGGCGGACGGCTGCCGCCTACATGACCCTGGTCAACCCGACCGACACGCCCGACCGGCTGGTCTCGGCCGCGAGCGCGGTCGCGCAGACGGTCGAGCTGCACGCCCACATCCATGAGGGCGGGGTGATGCGCATGCGCCCCGTGGCCGCGATCGAGGTGCATCCGGGCGAGCCCGCGGTGCTTCAGCCGGGGGGGTTGCACGTGATGCTGATCGGGCTCACGCGCGACCTCAAGCGCGGCGAGACCATCCGGCTGACGCTCACCTTCGAGAAGGCGGGCCAGGTCGAGGTCGAGGTGCCCGTGCTGGCCGCCGGCGCGCGCGGGCCGGAGGGCCATGGCGGCCACGGCCGCCACACGCACTGAGCTCACGCACGCAGCTACAGCGCGATCAGCGCCGCGGCGACGCGCCGCCCCTCGGCCGCGAGCTGGGGGAAGGTGCGGCAGGCGGCCGCCGTGTCCATCGCCTCGACCGCGACGCCGACCGCGCGCAGCGCCGCCACCAGCCCCGCGGGTGCCAGCGCGAAGCGCTGGCCGGTGCCGAGCACCAGCAGATCGAGCGCGTCCCCCGCCGCGATCACCGGCGCGAGGCTCTCGGCGCTCGCCTCCGCAAGCGACGCCGCCGCCCAGGGCAGCATCCGGTCCGGCAGCAGGAGCACCGAGCCCGCCACCGTCGCCCCGGAGATGCGGAACCCGCCCGGGCCGTAGCCCTGCAGCACGGGCGGCGTCATGGCCTCAGCCCTGGCGTGGCGGCGGCGCCTGGTCGTTCGCCGGGCCCGGTTCGGGACGCGGCTCGGCCTGGTCGGCCGGCGCGGTCTCGGCCTGCCCTTCCGCCGCGGCCTCGCCCTCCGGCCGGCCCTTGCGCCGCTTGCCCTGGCGCTGCTGCTGCTCCGCCTCCTCCGGCTTCGGCGCCTCGGTCGGCTCGCGCAGCACCGACTGGATGGTGCTCTTGAGCACGGTGACGCGAAGCTGCGGATTCTTCGAGATCTCGACGATCACCTCGTCGCTCTCGGGCGTCACCCGGATCACCGTGCCGAATACGCCCCCCCCCGTCACCACCCGGTCGCCGCGCTGGAGTGCGGCCAGCATCTCGCGATGCTCCTTGGCCTTGCGCTGCTGGGGCCGGATCAGGATGAAGTAGAAGACGATGAAGATCAGGATCAGCGGGGCCAGGCTCATCAGCCCGCCCGTGGGGTCGCCGGCCTGCGCGTAGGCGGGGGAAATCAGCATCGCTCGTTCATGCCCATGTCTCGGGAAGGCGCCGCTATAGCAGCGGGGCGGCGGGCTTCATACCCCGCGGCCGGGCACGAGGCGGGGGGTGGCCAATGGCCGGCGAACACACGTGCTGGTGAGCGGGGCGCGCGGCGACAGGATCGCACAAGGCTTGCGTCGTCCTTGCGTGATATGTTCAAGATCACGAATATGAACCTGCAGAACGGAGCCACGGCGGGAACGGTGCCGCCGTGACCGCCGGGAGAAACGAGGAGACGGGAATGCCGATCACGGCTCACATCGGCCGCCGCACGGCCCTGACCGCCGCCGGCGCGCTCGCCGCCGCCGCGGTGCTGCCGCCGGCCGCGCCGGCGGCGACGCGCACCCCCACCGAAGTCACGATCGCCAAGATCGTCGGCAACCGTGCCGTGAACCAGGGACGGATCGCGATCCGCCTGCCGGCGATCGCCGAGAACGGCAATGCCGTGCCGCTGACCGTCGCGGTCGAGAGCCCGATGACGGCGGCGGATCACGTCAAGACCGTGCACATCTTCGCCGACGCCAACCCCTTCGCCGAGGTGGCGTCATTCCACTTCACCCCGGCCTGCGGCCGCGCCGAGGCCTCGACGCGCATCCGGCTCGGCGAGACCCAGGACGTGATCGCGGTGGCCGAGATGAGCGACGGGTCGGTCTACCTCGCCCGCCAGGAGGTGAAGGTCACCATCGGCGGCTGCGGCGGCTGAGAGGGAGAACGGACATGGCAGCACCGATGGGCACGCCCCGCGCCCGCATCCCGACCGGGGTGAAGGCGGGCGACGTGATCGAGATCCGCACCCTGATCACGCATCCGATGGAAACGGGCCAGCGCCGCGATACCGCCGGCGCGACGATCCCGCGCGACATCATCCGCAGCTTCGTCGCCCGGTTCGAGGGCGCCGAGGTGTTCCGGATGGACCTGCACACCGCCGTCTCGGCCAATCCCTACATCGCCTTCCCGTTCCGCGCCGAGCGGTCGGGTCGGTTCGAGTTCGTCTGGACCAACGACGCGGGCGAGACCGCGCGGCTGACCGCGGAGCTGCGCGTCGGCTGAGGCGGCGGTGCTGGCGCGCCGCGACCTGCTGGCCGGCGCCGCCGCGCTCGCCGCGTCCGGATCGCTCGCCGCGGCCGCCGGGGAGCGGCTCTCCGAGGACGCGCTTCTGCGCTTCGCCCCGCTCGGGCAGGTGACGCTGCTGCACCTCTCCGATCTGCACGGCCAGCTCCTGCCCGCGCATCTGCGCGAGGCCGAGATCAACCGCGGCGTGGGCGGCGCGCGCGCCGAGCCGCCGTTCCTCACCGGCGCCGCGTTCCGTCGCTGGTTCGGCATCGCCGCCGGCACGCCGATGGCGCACGCGGTGAGCGCCGAGGACTTCGAGCGCCTCGCACGCAGCTACGGCCGCATGGGCGGGCTCGACCGGATCGCCACGCTGGTGGCGGCGATCCGCGCCGACCGCCCGGGCCGCACCCTGCTGCTCGACGGCGGCGACACCTGGCAGGGCGGCTGGCCGGCGCTCGCGAGCCGCGGCGCGGCGATCGTCGCGGCGATGGCGCCGCTCGCGCCCGAGGCGATGACCGGGCACTGGGAGTTCACCTACGGCGCCGAGCAGATGCGCGCGCTCATCGCCGCCGCCGAGGCGGCCGGCACGCGGTTCCTCGC
Source organism: Elioraea tepidiphila DSM 17972 (assembly GCF_000378465.1). GTDB lineage: Bacteria > Pseudomonadota > Alphaproteobacteria > Acetobacterales > Acetobacteraceae > Elioraea > Elioraea tepidiphila. Next base: position 113,892 of record NZ_KB899922.1, on the reverse strand, counting down.
CGGCAACGTGCAGGATCGCGAGTGGAACGACGACGTGTTCCCCGCACTCCACCTGTTCGAGCGCGGCGGTGTCGCCGTCGCCGTGATCGGCCAGGCCTTCCCCTACACGCCGATCGCCAATCCGGCACGCCTGATCCCCGACTGGACCATGGGGATCCAGGCCGAGAAGCTCGCCGAGCGCGTCGCCGAGGCGCGCGCCGCCGGCGCCGAGGTGGTGGTGCTGCTGAGCCACAACGGCGTGGCGCTGGATCGCGCGCTCGCCCGGCGCATCGAGGGGATCGACGTGATCCTCTCCGGCCACACCCACGACTGCACGCCCGCACCGCTGACGGTGGGACGCACCCTGCTCGTGGCCTCGGGCGCGCACGGCAAGTTCCTGACCCGGATCGATCTCGCGGTGGCGGGCGGCCGGGTGGTGGAGCACCGCCACGCCCTGATCCCGGTGTTCGCCGAGGCGATCCGGCCCGATGCCGCGACGGCGGCGGCGGTCGCGGCCGCGCGCGCGCCGCACGCGCCGCTGCTCGACACCGTGCTCGCCGAGACCGAAACGACGCTCTGGCGCCGCGGCACGCTGAACGGCACCTGGGACGACCTGATCTGCGCCGCCCTGATGGCCGAGACCGGGGCCGAGATCGCGCTCTCGCCGGGATTCCGCTGGGGCACGGCGCTGCCCGCGGCGAGCCCGATCACCATGGAGGCGGTGCTGGAGCAGACCGCCATCACCTATCCGAACGTCTGGCGCCGGAGCATGACCGGCGAGCAGATCAAGGCGCTGCTCGAGGACGTCGCCGACAACCTGTTCCACCCCGATCCGTTCTACCAGCAGGGCGGCGACATGGTGCGCGCGGGCGGGCTCGGCTTCGTGCTCGACCCGGATGCGCCCAAGGGGCGTCGGATCGACGCGCTCACCCTGCTGGCCAGCGGCGCCCCGCTGGAGGCCGGGCGCAGCTACGCGGTCGCGGGCTGGGCCGCGGTCGGCGAGGAGGTCGCCGGCCCGCCGGTGTGGGAGACGGTGGCGGCGCATCTGCGGCGGCTCGGCACGGTGCGGATCGCGCCGAACGCGGCGATCCGGCTCGCCTGAGGCCCGCCCTCAGCGGCCGGACCCGTCGAGCCGCGCAAACAGCGCCTCGGCCTGCTGCCAGAACAGCGTCTCGCCCTGATAGCCGACGATCCGGCCGACCTCGCGCCCGTCCGCGACCAGCACGAAGGTCGGCGTGACGCGCACCTCGCCGATCGCCGCGGGCAGAGGCTCGGCGCCGAGTTCGACGCGCCGCAGCGGGGCGCGCCGGCCGAGATCGCTCTTCGGCCAGATCGGGCCGATCGCGCGGTGCCAGGCGTGGCAGAACGGGCAGGCGCGATGCTCGACCATGACGAAGGCGAGCCCGGCCGCGCGCGCGGTGGCGCCCACGGCCGCACCGAACAGGCCGGCGAGGGCTGCCCGCCGCCGCATGGGGCGCGTCAGTTCTGCTTCAGGAACGCGATCAGGTCGTTGAGCTGCTGGTCGTTGCGGATGCCGGCGAAGGCCATCGTGCCGCCCGGCACCAGATCGCGCGGATTGCGCAGATAGGTGCGCAGGTTCTCCTCGGTCCAGGTCAGCCCGCCCTCGGCGAGCTCGCGCATCTTGGCCGAGTAGCGGAAGCCCTCGCGCGCGCCGGCAGGCTGGCCGACGATGCCGTGGATGTTCGGGCCGACGCCGTTGCGTCCGCCCTCGTTGATGGTGTGGCAGGCGCGGCACTGGTTGAACACGCGCTGGCCGGCGGCGGGGTCGCCGCTGGCGGCGGCCGGCGCGGCAGCGAACAGCCCGGCGGTGGCAATGATCATGACAGTCAGACGCATGGATCTCCTCCCAGACACGAGTCCGAAGCGCATAGCGTGACTGAGCGCCGGACTCAACCTTCGAATGTCAGAACTTTTGGTTGACGTCTCCGATTCCCGACCCTCAGAATAGGAAAAACCACGGGAACGGAAGGGGAGGATTCGCGTGCCTGGACAAGGTTTGACCGCGACCGCGATCGCGCTTCTGGGGCTGCTCGCCGCGCCGGCGGCGGCGGATCCGCTGCGGACCGCGCTGGTGACGGGCGGCTGCACCGGCTGCCACGGCCAGTCCGGCGAGGGCGGCAACGGCGTGCCGGCGATCGCCGGCACCAAGTCGCGCGCCGACTTCATCGCCACCATGCAGGCGTTCCGCGAAGGCAAGGGGAACCCGCAGCCGACCGTGATGGACCGCATCGCCCGCGGCTACACGGACGAGGAGTTCGCCCTGATGGCCGCGCATTTCGCGCGGGCGAACTGAGGGAGGATCGCCCATGACCGGACCCACGCTCACCCGCCGCGCCGCGCTCGCCGGCACGGCCGGCCTCGCCGCCCTCGCCGCGCCGCGCGTGCGCGCGCAGACCGCGGCCCGCATCGTCATCGTCGGCGGCGGCTTCGGCGGCGCCTCGGCCGCGCGCTTCGCCCGCGACGCCTTCCCGGATGTCGAGGTGACGCTGGTCGAACGCGCGCGCAGCTTCACCACCTGCCCCTACGGCAATCTGGTGCTCGGGGGCACGCGGCGGATCGAGCAGATCACCTTCACCTACGACGCGCTCGCGCGCCGCGGCGTGCGCGTGGTGCACGACGATGCGGTCGCGGTCGATCCACAGGCGCGCGGCGTGCGCCTCGCCGGCGGAACGACCGTGCCCTACGACCGGCTGATCATGAGCCCCGGCATCGACCTGCGCTGGGGCGCGATCGAGGGCTACACCGAGGCCGCGGCGGAGCGCATGCCGCATGGCTGGGTGCCCTCGCTCCAGCCGATCACGGTGCTGGAGCGCCAGCTCCGCGAGATGCCCGACGGCGGCACCTTCGTGATGGCGATCCCGGACAATCCGTTCCGCTGTCCGCCCGGCCCCTACGAGCGGATCAGCATGGTCGCGCAGTACTTCAAGCGGGCCAAGCCGCGCTCCAAGATCCTCGCGCTGGATTCGAAAGGCGGGTTCTCCAAGCAGCCGCTGTTCATGGAGGCCTGGGCCGAGCTCTACCCCGGCATGATCGAGTGGGTCAGCGCCTCCAACGACGGCAAGGTGATGAAGGTCGATCCGCAGGCCCTGACGCTCACCACCGAGTTCGGCCAGGTGCACCGCGCCGCGGTCGCGAACGTGATCCCGCCGCAGATGGCGGCGAAGATCGCGCGCGACGCCGGGCTCGCCAACCAGTCCGGCTGGTGCCCGGTGCGCGCGCGCAGCTTCGAGAGCGCGCAGGTGCCGGGCATCCACGTGATCGGCGATGCCTCGATCGCCGCGCCCATGCCGAAATCGGGCTATGTCGCCTCCACCCATGCGCGCCAGGCGGTGGCGGCGGCGGTGGCGGCGCTGCGCGGCCAGGAGCCGCCCGATCCGGTCTACTTCAACACCTGCTACAGCCATGTCGGGCCGGACTACGGCATCTCGATCGTGGGCACCTACCGCGCCGACGGGGATCGTTTCGTCGAGGTGCCGAACTCGGGCGGCATCAGCCCGCGCAACGAGACCATGACGCCCGAGCGCCGCGCCGAGCAGCGCCGGCTGGAGGCGCTCTACGCCGACGGCTGGTACGAGAGCCTGACCCGGCAGATGTTCGGGCTGAGCTGAGGGACGGACGATGCGCCCGCCCGCCCCGCCCTCGCGGCGCGGCGTGCTCGGCCTCGGCGCCGGGCTCGCCGCCGCGAGCCTCGCCCCCCGCGCCGCCGCCTCGGGCAATCCCGAGAACCACCCGCCCAACCTGCCGGAGTGGAGCCGCAGCCTCGGCCCCGGCGTGATCGAGGAGCCCTACGGCCTGCCCTCGCCGCACGAATCGCATGTGGTGCGGCGCTACGTGCCCTGGCTCACCGCCGACCGCCACGGCTCGGTCTCGTTCACCCCGCTCGCCGACCTGCACGGCATCATCACGCCGAACGGGCTCTGCTTCGAGCGCCACCACAGCGGCTACCCCGACATCGATCCGCAGGACTGGCGGCTGATGGTGCACGGGCTGGTCGAGCGGCCGATGGTCTTCACGCTCCAGGACCTGATGCGGATGCCCTCGCAGAGCCGCATCCTGTTCCTGGAATGCCCGGCGAACGGCGGCATGGAGTGGCGCGGGGCGCAGATGTCGGGGGTCCAGTACACCCACGGCATGATCCACTGCTGCGAGTGGACCGGCGTGTCGCTGCGCACGCTGTTCGCCGAGACCGGGCTGAAGCCGAACGCCTCCTGGATCCTGGCCGAGGGCGGCGACGCGGCGCATCTGACGCGCAGCCTGCCGATCGCCAAATGCCTGGACGACTGCATGCTCGCCTGGGGGCAGAACGGCGAGATGCTGCGCCCGCAGCAGGGCTATCCGGTACGCCTGGTCGTGCCCGGCTGGGAGGGCAATGTCTGGATCAAGTGGCTCCGCCGCATCGAGGTCGGCGACCGGCCCTGGTACCACCGCCAGGAGACGCGCAACTACACCGACCTGCTGCCCTCCGGGAAGGCGCGCCAGTTCACCTTCGTCAACGAGGTGAGCTCGGTGATCACCTATCCCTGCCCGGAGAAGCCGCTGACCGGCGTGTCGGGCTTCGTCGAGATCAAGGGCCTCGCCTGGTCGGGGCTGGGGCGGATCGCGCGCGTGGACGTCTCGGTCGACGGCGGCGACACCTGGCGCACGGCGGAGCTGCAGCAGCCGGTGCTGCCGAAGGCGCTCACCCGCTTCCGCATCCCCTGGGAGTGGCGGCCCAACACGGGTCCGTTCTACCTGGAGAGCCGCGCGATCGACGAGACCGGACGCGTGCAGCCCACCATCGGCATGCTGCGCGCGGCGCGCGGCACCGAGAGCATCTACCACAACAACGCGATCCAGACCTGGCTGGTCGAGCGCGACGGCACAACGGTGAACGTGCAGATCGATGCGTAGGACGATCGGATTGGGCCTCGGCGCGGCCGCGCTGGCCGGGACCGTGGCCGTGGCGGCGCAGGCGATCGACGCCTACAAGCCCTTCATCGCGCCGCCGCAGGGCAACACATGGGAGGCGGCATGGCCGCCACCCCCCGGCCTGCCCGCCCTGCCGCCGCGGCTCGGCTTCGGCGCGCCCGCCACCCCGGAGCAGATCCGCGGCTGGGACATCGCGATCCGCGCCGACGGTTCGAACCTGCCGCCCGGCCGCGGCTCGGTGGCCGATGGCGAGGAACTCTACGTCACCCACTGCGCGTCCTGCCACGGCGATTTCGGCGAGGGCGTGGACCGCTGGCCCGCGCTGATCGGCGGGCGCGGCTCGCTCACCACCGAGACGCCGCAGCGCACGGTCGGCAGCTACTGGCCCTCGGCGCCGATCTTGTTCGACTACACGCGCCGGGCCATGCCCTATGCCGCGCCGCAGAGCCTGACGGATGACGAGTACTACGCGATCGTCGCCTATGTGCTGCACCTGAACGAGCTGCTGCCGGCCGACGCGGTTCTGGACGCGGACGGCCTGCGCGCGATCCGCATGCCGAACCGCGACGGCTTCATCCTCGAGGAACGGCCGGATACGCCGAACGAGGCCTGCATGGCGAACTGCCGCCAGGGCCGGCCGGTGCGCGTCATGATGGACAGCCGCCAGTTCGTCCAGCCCGGCTCGGGCAGCGGGTTCAGCGAACCGCAGTAGCGCCCCGCCGGTCCGCGCGCGCCCCCGCGCGCGACGGCGGCGAGGTGCGGATGCGCTCGACGGCGATCGTGATCGCGGGGACCCGGTAGCGCCGCGGCCTCGACACGCCCGCCAGGCATGGCAGGCTGTCCGCCCAGCAGGAAGGACGGCCCATGCCCCATCCCGGATTCGACCTCACCGGCCAGCGTGCCCTCGTCACCGGCTCGACGCGCGGCATCGGCTTCGCGATCGCCCGCGCGCTCGGGCTCGCCGGCGCCGAGGTGGCGCTGAACGGACGCTCGGCCGGGACGGTGGCGGCGACCGCCGAGGCGCTCGGCCGCGAGGGCATCGCCACGCTCCCCGCCCCCTTCGACGTCACCGACACGGACGCCGCGCGCGCCGTGATCGACCGCCTCGGCCCGATCGACATCCTGGTGAACAACGCCGGGCAGCAGCATCGCGCGCCGGCCGTCAGCTTCCCCGACGAGGCCTGGAACGCGATCATCGAGACGCACCTGAACGCCGCGTTCCGGCTGATCAAGCTGGTCGCGCCCGGCATGATCGAGCGGGGCCGCGGGCGCATCATCACCATCGCCTCGGTTCTGTCCGAACTGGGACGGGCCAACATCCCCGCCTATGGCGCGGCCAAGGGCGGGCTGCGCTCGCTCACGCGCTGCCTCTCCACCGAATGGGCGAAGCACGGCGTCACCGTGAACGCGATCGGGCCCGGCTATGTGCTGACCGAGATGAACAGGCCCCTGGTCGAGGACGCGGCCTTCAATGCCTGGGTCTGCGCGCGCACGCCGGCGGGCCGCTGGGCCGACCCGGAGGAGATCGCCGGGGCGGCGGTGTTCCTCGCCTCGCCGGCGGCGTCCTACGTCTCGGGCCAAATCCTCTACGTCGATGGCGGGTTCACGGCCGCCATGTAGCCGCCCGTCTTGACGCGGCGGCGCGCGGCGGGGACACCCCGCGCCCATGATGGACAGCCACGACACCCAGGCCCTGCTCGCCCGCATCGCCTCGGCGCTGGAGCGCCTCGCCCCACCCCCGCCGCCGCCGGCCGATCTCTCCACGGCGGACGCCTTCGTCTGGCATCCGGAGCGCGCCGCGCTCTGGCCGGTGCCGCGGGTGAGCGCGATCCCGCTCACGCTCCTGCACGGGATCGAGCGCCAGCGCGACGTGCTCTTGGAGAACACGCGCCGCTTCGCGCGCGGCCTGCCCGCCAACAACGCGCTGCTCTGGGGGGCGCGCGGCATGGGCAAGTCCTCGCTGGTGAAGGCGATCCACGCCGCGGTGAACGAGGAGACGCGCGCCAGCGGCGGCGTCGTGCTGATCGAGATCCACCGCGAGGACATCCGCAGCCTGCCCACCCTGATGGCGGTGCTGCGCGAGGCGGGGCGGCGCTGCCTGCTGTTCTGCGACGACCTCTCCTTCGACGCGGGCGAGAGCGACTACAAGAGCCTGAAGGCCGTGCTGGAAGGCGGCGTCGAGGGGCGGCCGGCGAACGTGCTGTTCTACGCCACCTCGAACCGGCGCCATCTGCTGTCGCGCGACATGATCGAGAACGAGCGCTCCTCGGCCCTCAACCCGGGCGAGGCGGTGGAGGAGAAGGTCTCGCTGTCGGACCGGTTCGGCCTCTGGCTCGGCTTCCACCACTGCGACCAGCAGACCTATTTCGCGATGGTGGAGGGTTATGCCGGCGCCTTCGGCATCCCCGTCGATCCCGAGACGCTCAAGCGCGAGGCCGCCGAGTGGGCGGTGACGCGCGGGTCGCGCTCGGGGCGCGTGGCCTGGCAGTTCATCCAGGATCTTGCCGGGCGGCACGGCGTCAGGATCGGGTGAGCACGCCTGGGCCGGACCTCCGCGCCGTGGGATACCGGCCACGATCGCAGCAGACGGAGGATCGCCCATGGGCCAGTGCTTCGCCACCGAACGCCGCCTCGTCTCCGAGGCCGAGTACGGCCAGATCGTGAAGAGCCACTACCCGGAGGTCGAGACGCTGCCGGAGGAGGAGCTGCGCGCGCTCGCCCGCTGGCTGCGCGAGGCGCGCGACCGCGCGCGCGGCGTGATCGCCGGCCGCCGCCGGGCGCGCCGCGGCAAGGGCGGCACCCCGGAGGCGGGCGCCGCCAGCGAACGCGGCCTCGCCGCCAAGAAGCAGGTCTATGCGCGCGCGCTCAAGCGGGTGAACGCTCGGCTCGACCGGCTCTCGGCCGAGCGCAAGCGCGCCTCGATGCAGGCGCGGATGGAGGCGGCGCTCGCCCGCCGCCGCGAGGCGCCGGTGCATCACCCCGATGCCGGCATGACGGCGGGGCGCGGCATGGCAGCCAAGGGCATCCGCCGGTCGCGCCAGGGGCCACCCGGGATCGTCGTCGGCAGTGTCTCGCAGCGGGGCAAGGCGGCACAGGCGCGCCGCGACGCCCGCGGCTGAAGGGGTATCACCCCCCGGCGACCTGCCCGCCGAGATAGCGCATCGGATCGACCGGCCGGCCGTCGCGGCGCACCTGGAAGTGGAGCTGCGGCGTGTTCACGGCCCCGGTGCTGCCGACCCGGCCGATCACCTGCCCCTCGCGCACGGACTGGCCCTGGCGCACGGCCACCGCGTCGGCATGGGCATAGGCCGTGACCACGCCCGAGGCGTCGCGGATCAGGATCAGGTTGCCGAAGCCGCGCACCTCGTTGCCGACATAGACGACCGTGCCGGCATGGGCCGCGCGGATCGGCGTGCCGAGCGGGGCGGCGATGTTCACCCCGTCATTCACCAGCCCCCCGCCCTTGCGGCCGAAGGTCGAGACGACCCGGCCGCGCACCGGCCAGGCGAAGCGGCCCGAGCCGCGCGTCCAGCGCTGCGCGCCGGGGGGCGGCGGGGCCTCGGCGATCGCGCGCAGATCGGTCTCGGCCACCGGCGCGTCGTCCGGCCAGACGGGCGGCACCGGCACGCCGCCGATCGAGGCCGGCAGCACGAAGGCGCCGGGCAGGTCGGGCGGCAGCGGCAGGGTCTCGGCCAGCGGCGGGGCGGAGACAGGTTGGGGCGCGACGGGGGCGGCGGCAGGCGCCGCCCCGGGCGGCGCCAGCGGCTCGGCGACCACGCTGCGCGCGCCCTCGGCGAGCGTGCTGACCGGCGCGGTCGCGACCGGGTCGGGCGCCTGGGCGATCGCCGCGCCGACCGGCACGGGTGGCGGCAGACGCAGCGGCAGCATGAGCTGCTGGCCGGGGCGGATCGTGTAGGGTGCGGCAAGGCCGTTCGCGCGCGCGAGCTCCTGCCAGTCCACGTCGTTGCGCCGCGCGATCGCGCGCACCGTGTCGCCCGGCAGCACCGCGACCAGGGTCGGCGTGACCGCGGGCGCGACCTGGGTCGGCACCGGCGCGCGGCCGACGCAGCCGGCCACCGCCAGCCCGGCGAGCAGCACCGCCGACACGCCCAGGTTGCATCTCCGGAGCCCCGGAACCGGCGTCACGATGAAACGCTCCTCACGCCCTGCGACTCGTCCCGAGTCGGTTATACGGAGGCGCCGAGTCGGGGTGCAACCCAGACCGCGTTGACCGTGACATTTCTGCATCCGGGCGTTGCCGGGATGCCTCAGTCCCGCACGGGAATGTCCAGCGTCTCCGTCGCCGGCGGCGGCTCCGGCACCAGGGGCACGAAGCGCACGGCCGTAAGCCGCTCGCGCTCCCAGGCATCGCCGCTGCGGGTCAGGCGCCAGAGCCACTGGTCATGCGGGCCCGGCCCCATGGGCAGCACCATCACGCCCCCCTCGGGGCTGAGCTGTTCGAGCAGCGCGGGCGGCGCCTCGCGCGGGGCGGCGGTGACGATGATGCGGTCGAACGGCGCGAGCTCGGGCCAGCCCTTCGTGCCGTCGGCGCAGCGCGTGACGATGTTGGTGAGGCCGAGCTCGCGGAAGATCGCCTCGGCGCGCTCCAGCAGCGCCGGGTGGCGCTCGATCGTGTAGAGCCGGCGGCAGAGCTTCGCCAGCACCGCGGCCTGATACCCCGAGCCCGTGCCGATCTCCAACACCCTGTGTTTCTTCGAGACCCGCAGCGCCTCGGTCATCAGCGCGACCACCTGCGGCTGGCTGATCGTCTGGCCGAGCCCGATCGGCAGCGCGGTGTCCTCCCACGCTTGGTCCTTGAATGTCTCAGGAACAAAGGCTTCGCGGGGAATGCTCTCGATCGCCGCGAGCACGGAAGCGTCCGTGATCCCGGCCCGGCGCAGCGCCAGGATCAGGCGGATGCGCGAGGGATCTGACGCCACGTCTCAGCCGAAGGCGGCGCGCAGATCGCCCAGGAACCCGCGCGCGGTGAAGTCGATGGAGATCGGCGTGATCGCGATCGCGCCGTCATTGATCGCCGAGAGGTCCGACCCGCGCGGCTGCACCTCCTCCTTCGACCAGTCGACCAGCCAGTAATACGGCCGCCCGTCCGGGTCGGTGCGCTTCTCGAGCGCGAGCCCCTGCTTGCGGCGCCCCTGATGCGCCACGCGCACGCCGGTCAGGGTGTCGACCGAGCGGTCGGGCACGTTCACGTTCACCAGCGTCTCGTCCGGCCAGGGCTGTGCGGCGAGGCGGCGGATGATGTCGGGCAGCACGGTCTCGCAGGTGTCCCAGCGCGGCTTGCGCGGCTTCGCCCCGTTGCGCTCGGGCAGGTCGAGCGAGAGCGCGATCGCGCGCCGGCCGAGGAGGGTCGCCTCCATGGCCGCGGCCACCGTGCCGGAATAGCCGATGTCCTCGCCCAGATTGGCGCCCATGTTGATGCCCGACAGCACGAGATCGGGCGGCCGGCGGCCCAGGATGTCGTGCACGGCCACCAGCACGCAGTCGGTCGGCGTGCCCTCGACCGCGAAGCGGCGCGGCGCGAGGCGGTGCGCGCGGAGCGGCCGGCGCACGGTCAGCGCATGGCTCACCGCCGATTGCTGCGTCTCGGGCGCGACCAGCCAGACATCGCGCGAGAGGCTGCGCGCGATCTTCTCCAGCACCTTGATGCCGGGGGCGGCGATGCCGTCGTCGTTGGTGACCAGGATGCGCGCGGCCGAGAGATCCGCGAGCGGGGCGTGACGATGCGTCATGGCGTGATCGCCGCGAGCCCGCCCATGTAGGGGCGCAGCACCTCGGGGATGTCGATGCCGCCGTCCGCGCGCTGATACGTCTCCATCACCGCGATCAGCGCGCGCCCGACCGCGACCCCCGAGCCGTTCAGCGTATGGACGAAGCGCGTGCCCTTGCTCTCGGCCGGGCGATAGCGCGCGTCCATCCGCCGGGCCTGGAAGTCGCGGCAGTTCGAGCAGGACGAGATCTCGCGATACGCCCCCTGCCCCGGCAGCCAGACCTCCAGGTCGTAGGTGCGGGTCGCGCCGAAGCCGATATCGGCCGAGCAGAGATCGACCACGCGATAGGCGAGGCCGAGCCGTTGCAGGATGATCTCGGCCGAGGCCGTCATGCGCTCGTGCTCGGCGTCCGACCGTTCGGGCGTGGTGATCGAGACGAGCTCGACCTTCATGAACTGGTGCTGGCGCAGCATGCCGCGCGTGTCGCGCCCGGCGCTGCCCGCCTCGGAACGGAAGCAGGGGGTCAGCGCCGTCACGCGCATCGGCAGTTCCGCCTCGTCGAGCACCCGCTCGCGCGCGAGATTGGTCAACGGCACCTCGGCGGTCGGGATCAGCCAGCGCCCGTCGGTCGTTTCGAACTGGTCCTCGCGGAACTTGGGCAGCTGCCCGGTGCCATAGAGCACGGCCTCGCGCACGAGCAGCGGCGGGTTGACCTCGGTGTAGCCGTGCTCGCCCGTCTGCACGTCCAGCATGAACTGGCCGAGCGCGCGTTCCAGCCGCGCCAGCGCGCCCTTCAGCACGACGAAGCGCGCGCCGGCGAGCCGCGCCGCCGCCTCGAAATCCATCAGCGGGCTCCCATCGCGCGCGCGCGATGGGGACCCGAGCCCCAGCCGCTCGCCGAGCTCGAAATGCTGGAGCGGCGTGTACGGGAAGCTCCGCCTCTCGCCCCAGCTGCGCAGCACGACATTGTCGGCCTCGGATGTCCCGGTCGGCACCGCGTCGTCGAGCCAGTTCGGGATCGTCGCGAGCAGCGCGTCGAGCTCGGCGCCGAGGCGCTTCTCCTCCGCCTCCTCGCGCGCGATCGCCTCGGCCATCGACGCGGCCTCGGCCTGAAGCGCGGAGGCGTCCTCGCCCTTGCCGCGCGCGGCCCCGATGCGCCTGGAGAGCGCGTTGCGCGCGGCCTGCATCTCCTGGAACGCGGTCTGCGCGGCGCGCCGGCGCCGGTCCAGCGACAGCAGCTCGGCCGAGAGCGCGCCGAGCCCGCGGCGGGCGAGCATCGCGTCGAACGCCTCCGGCGCCTCGCGGATGCGGCGGATGTCATGCATCGGAGAAACCCGGTCTGGTCAGTCGGCGGCGGCAGCGGCCGCGGCGGCCTCCGCGCGCTTGCGGAAGATCTTCGCGGCGATGATCGAGCCTTCGTAGAGCAGGATCAGCGGCAGCGCGAGCCCCACCTGGCTGATCACGTCGGGCGGGGTGATGACCGCGGCGAGCACGAACATGCCGACGATGGCGTAGCGCCGCTTCGACGCCATGCCCTCGGGCGTGATGATGCCGACGCGCGCCATCAGCACGAGACCGACCGGCATCAGGAAGGCGAAGCCGAAGGCGAAGATCAGTCGCATCACCAGCGACAGGTACTCGCCCACCTTGGCTTCGAGCTGGATCGGCAGTCCGCCCGCACCCTGGGGGCTCTCGAAGGAGAGGAAGAAGTGCCACGCCGCCGGAATGACCAGGTAGTAGCAGAACGCCGCCCCCATCGCGAAGAAGAACGGGGTCGCGATCAGGAACGGCATCACCGCGCGCTTCTCGGAGCGGTAGAGGCCCGGGGCGATGAACAGCCAGAGCTGGGTCGCCCACCAGGGGAAGCTGATCATCAGCGCCCCCCACAAGGCCACCTTCAGGTAGGTGAAGAACGCCTCGTAGAGGGCGGTGAAGATCATCCGCCGCTCCTGCCCGGTCTGCTGCTGCAGGATGTCGGCGAGCGGGGCGGCGAGGAAGCCGTAGATCTGCTGGGAGAAGACGTAGCAGACGATGAAGGCCAGCACGAAGCCGCCGAGCGCCAGCATCACCCGCTGCCGCAGTTCGATCAGGTGATCGATCAGCGGCATCGGCTTGTCGTCGATCGTGTCCTCCTCGGGGCGCATCGGCTCAGACCGTGTCGCGCGTCTTGGTGCCGGGCGGGAGGAAGGCGGGCGGCTCATCCGCGGCCGGCGGCGGTGGCGGCGGCGGCGCGGCAGCCGGCTCCGCGCTGGCCGTGGCGGGCACCGGCGCGGGGGCCGGCGTCGCGGCGGGGCCCGGCGGCGGGGTCACGGGCTCGGCGAAGGGGTCGCTGAAGGACTTGGCGATGTCGCGGTCCTTGTCGATCTCTTCCTCGAACTGGCGCTTCATCTCGTAGGCGCCGTGCCGCACCTCGTCGATCTGGCGCTTCACCTCGTCGAGCTTGGTCTCGCGCATCATCTCGTCGACATGCACCTGGAACTCGCCGGCCATGCGCCGCGCCTTGCGGATGAACTCGGCGATCCCCTTGATCGCGTGCGGCAGATCCTTGGGCCCGATGACGATCAGGGCGACCACCAGGATCAGCGCGATTTCGGTCCAGGCCAGATCCAGCATGTTCCACCGGCGCGGCGCTCAGCGAGCCGCGCCCATCCTCACCGCTTGGGGTTCGCCTCGCCCTCGTCGAAGGGGGCATCGGCGCTGTCCGTCCTGGCCTTGGTCACTTCGCGCTTGAGGCTCTTCAGCCCCTTCGCCGCCTCGGCCGCCAGCGCCGGGATCCGGTGCGAGCCGAACAGCAGGGCGATCACGAGCCCCGCGATCACGATCTGCCAGATGCCGATACTCATGTCCGTGCGCGTCCCCCGGGCGCTGTCGCCGCGTCCCCGGCGAGAGCGCGGATCATGGCAGAGCGGCCCCCCCGCGGCAACGCGCGGTCCCGCGAGCCCGCGCCCGCCCTCCGCTCATGCCGCCGCGCGGTCCTGCTGCCCATCGGGGAACACATGCGCCCTCGTCGGGTCGAGCGCAACCGCCACCACGGCATCGCGCGCCGGCAGGTATTCGCCCGGAATGCGGGCGTGGATGTGCACCTCGCGGCCGCCATCCTCCACCGACAGGTGCACCATCGAGGTCCGGCCCAGCAGGCGCGAGGCCTCGACGCGCGCGCGCGCATGGCAGGGCTCGCCGGCCTCGGCAGGCATCAGCCGGATGCCCTCGGGGCGGATCAGCACCTGCACCAACGCCCCGTCGGGCAGGCCGGGCGCCGGCACCGGACCGAACGGGGTCGCCACCATGCCCAGCCGCACCTGGCCCGCGAGCCGGTTCACCTCGCCGAGGAAGGCGGCGACGAAGGGTGTCGCCGGGTGCAGGTAGATCTCCGCGGGCGGTCCTTCCTGGGCGATCACCCCGTCATGCAGCATCGCCATGCGGTCGGCCATGAACATCGCCTCCTCGGCGTCGTGCGTGACCATCAGCACGGCGATCCCCTCCTCCTGCAGCACGTGCAGCGTGTCGTCGCGCACGCGGTCGCGCAGCCGCGCATCGAGCCCGGAGAAGGGCTCGTCGAGCAGCAGCACGCGCGGGCGCGGTGCCAGCGCGCGGGCGAGCGCGATGCGCTGCTGCTGCCCGCCCGAGAGCGTGTGCGGCATGGCGTCGGCGAAGCGCTCCATGCCGACGCGGGCGAGCATCTCGCGCACCCGCTCGGCCTTGCGCGCGCCACGCAGGCCGAAGCCGATGTTCTGCGCCACGGTCAGGTGCGGGAACAGCGCGAAGTCCTGGAACAGCAGCCCCACGCCGCGGTCCTCGGGCGGCACCTCGCGGCCGGGCTCGGCCACCAGCGCGCCGCCGATCCAGACCCGGCCGTGCTGGAGCGGCGTCAGCCCCGCGGCGATCCGCAACAGCGTGGTCTTGCCGTCGCCCGAGGGGCCGAGCAGGCAGACGATCTCGCCCGGCGCGACCGCGAGGTCGATGCCGCGCAGCACCACATGGGCGCCGAACGCATGGCGGATGGCTTCGAGGCGGAGCGCCATGGCCCTACCCTCCCCGCGCCCCCTCGTCCTCGGGGTCGAGCGGCGGCGGCGCCTCCTCGTCGCGCTCGGCGGGGGGCGGCGGCAGCACGCCCTCCTCCGCGCCCGCGGGCGTGAGCGCGCCGGGGCGGAGCTCCAGCAGCCCGGCCGCCTTCAGCTCGTCGAGCTTCGGCAGGTCCTTGAGCGAGGCGAGGCCGAAATGCGCGAGGAACTGTTTCGTCGTGCCCCAGGTGGTCGGCCGGCCCGGCGTCTCGCGCCGTCCCTTGGGCTCGACGAAGCCGGCTTCGGCGAGCGCGTCCAGCGTGCCCTGGCCGAGCGCGACGCCGCGGATGTCCTCGATCTCGGCGCGGGTGACCGGCTGGTGATAGGCGATGATGGCGAGCGTCTCGACCGCGGCGCGGGAGAGCCGGCGCGGCACCTCGAAGCGCCTGCGCAGGATCGGCGCGAGATCGGGCGCGGTGCGGAGCTGCCAGCCGCCCGCGACCTCGGCGACCTCGACGCCGCGGCCGGCGAGGGCCGCCTGCAACGCCGCGACGGTCGCGCGCGCATCCGCCCCCTCGGGCAGCACCTCGGCCAGCGCCTTGGGCGTCACCGGCTCGGCGGCGGCGAACAGCAGCGCCTCGGCGATGCGCAGATGCTCGGCCTGCACCTCGGGCGGCGGCAGGGGGAGTTCGGCCGGCTCGCTCATGCCGTGCCCTCGCCCGCGGCAGGCGCGACGGGCTTCACCCAGATCGGCCCGAACGGCTCCTCCTGGCGCAGGTCGAGCCGCCCGTCCTTGGCGAGTTCCAGCCCGGCGATCAGCATCGAGGCGACCCCCGCGCGGGTCGGCAGGCCGGGACCGAGGCCCGGCGGCAGGAAGCGGGTCAGCACCGCCCAGTCCGGCACCACGCGCAACAGCCGGCCGAGACGTTCCAGCGCGTCCTGCACGCTCATCAGCCGCATCGGCGGCGGGATGTAGCCGCGCCGGCCCAGGCCCCGCCGGCGCGCGGCGGCATAGCCCGCGATCAGCTCATGCATGGTCAGCGCCCATCCGCCGGGCACCTTCTCCACCCGCGCCTCGGGCGCGCCCCTCGGCCAGACATCCAGCCCGATGCGCGGCCGCGCCATCAGCGCCGCGCCCGCCTCGCGCATCGCCTCGAGCCGGCGGAGCTGGAAGGCGAGCAGCTCGGCCGCCTCCTCCGGGCTCGGCTCGTCCTCCGGCCGCTCGGCCGGCGGCAGCAGCAGGCGCGACTTCAGATAGGCGAGCCAGGCCGCCATCACCAGGAAGTCGGCGGCGAGGTCGAGGTCGAGGGCCCGCGCCTGCTCGACCCAGGCGAGATACTGCTCGGCGAGGGCGAGGATGGAGATGCGGGCGAGATCGACCTTCTGCTCGCGCGCGAGCCCGAGCAGCAGGTCGAGCGGCCCCTCGAACCCCTCCACCGCGACCGAGAGCGGCGCGATGCGGGGGGGCGGGCCTTCGAATGCGGTGACGGCATCCTCGGTCATGCGTGCCCCGGTTTAGAGCCCGACCGCGGTGAACACCAGCCGCCTGAGCCAGAACAGCGGCGGCAGCAGCCAGCGCCCGATCGGGTCGGTCGGGATGCCGGCCTGGCGCAGGATCGCCGGGACGACGAACAGGCCGAACAGCACGATGAAGATGCCGGCCTGCTCCAGCCGGGCGAGCGCGCGCGCGGGCCCGAGCGGCAGCACCCCGACCAGAATGCGCCCGCCATCCAGCGGCGGCACCGGGATGAGGTTGAACAGCATCAGCAGCAGGTTGATCTGCACCGCGAACAGGATCATTTCGGCGAGGAAGAGCCCGACCGGGCGCGGCGGGATGTCCACCAGATGCCCCATCGCCGCGATCGCGAAGGCGAGTGCGAGGTTCATCGCCGGCCCGGCCGCCGCCACCAGCGCCATGTCCTGGCGCGGGCTGCGGAAGTAGCGGGTGTCCACCGGCACGGGCTTGGCCCAGCCGAACAGGAACTCGACCCGGCCGATCGTCATCCATTGCAGGCCGAACAGGATCAGCGGCAGGGCGATGGTGCCGAACGGATCGACGTGGCGCGCGGGGTTCAGCGACAGCCGGCCGAGGCGCTTCGCGGTGGGGTCGCCGAGCGCGTTCGCCGCCCAGCCATGCGCGACCTCGTGCAGGATGATGGCGACCAGCGCGCCGGGGGCGATCACCGCCACCCCCCAGAGGATCGACTCGATCACGCGAGCAGGGCGTCGAGCGAGGCGCGCGCGCGGTCGCGATCGAGCCGGAGCCGCCTGGACAGCGCGCAATGCGCCGACCGGTCGAGACGCTGGGCGGCCTCGCGCGTCAGCGCGGGGGTCTCGGCCAGCACCTCCTCGGTGCGCGCCGGGTCGCCCGCGCATTCCAGCACCGCATCGCAGCCGGCCGCGATCGCGGCGCGCGCGAGCGCCCCCGGCGGCCCGGCCAGCGCCTTCATGGCGAGATCGTCGGTGACGAGGAAGCCGTGGAAGCCCACGCGGCGGCGGATGAACGCGATCACGGCGGGAGAGATGGTGGCGGGACGCTCGGGATCGAGATCCGTGAACAGGATGTGCGCGGTCATGCCCCAGACGCGCTCGCGCGCCAGCGCGGCGAAGGGCCGGGCGTCATGGGCGAGGATCTCGCTCGCCGGCGCCTCCACCACCGGCAGCGCCTCATGGCTGTCGGCGGTCGCGCGGCCGTGGCCCGGCAGATGCTTGATCACCGGCACAACGCCACCTCCCTGGAGGCCGCGGATGACGGCGCGGCCGAGCGCGGTGGCGATGCGGTGGTCGTCGCCATGCGCGCGGTCGCCGATCACGTCGTGACCGTCCGGCGCCGGCAGGTCCAGCACGGGGGCGCAGTCCACCGTGATGCCGGCCTCCCTCAGGTCCTCGGCGATCAGCCGCGCGTTCAGGTGCGCCGCCCGCCGGGCCGCGGCCGGATCGCGCCGATAGAGGTCGGCGAAGGTGGCGGCCGGCGGCGGATGGCGCCAATGCGGCGGGCGCAGCCGGGCGACCCGCCCGCCCTCCTGGTCGATCAGGACCGGAGCATCGTGGCGGCCGATCACGAGCCGGAATTCCACCAGAAGATCAGCGAGTTGTCGCGGGTTGTCGATGTTGCGCGCGAAGACGATCGCGCCCAGCGGTTTGGTGCGCGCGAAGATCTTTCGCTCTGCCGATGTCAGTTCGAGGCCGGAAAGGCCCACGATCGCGGCGCGCGGCGCCTCCTCGTCCTCGTCCACTCTGCCCTCAGGATCCGCCGACGACGAAACAGGTGAGGCCCCGCGCGCGCACCTGGTCGCAGAAGCCGCGCGCGGCCGCGACATCGGCGAAGCCGCCCGTGCGCACGCGCCAGAAGGGTTGGCCGTCGCGCTCGCCGCGGCTGACGACAAGGCTGTGACCCGCCAGGAGATCGGGCAGACGCGCACGCAGCCGGTTCCATTCGGGTTGCACGGCCGCCTCGCTGCCGACCGCGGCGAGCTGCACCTGCACGGGACCGTCGGCGCGCGCGGGGGCGGCTGGCGGCGCGGCGGGTGGCGCGGCCGCCGCGGCGGGCGGCGGCAGCGGCAGGGCCGCGGTCTGGGACGTGGCCTGGGGCGTGGTCTGAGGCGTGGCCTGCGGCGGTGCCTGGGGCGTGGCGGCTTCAGCCGGCGGAGCGGCCGGGGCCTCGGCCGGGGCGGCCGCTTCGGGCACCGGCGCCCGCGCCGGCGGGGCCGCGCGCGGCACGGGCAGCGGCGCCTCGGGCGGCGGCAGCAGCACCTCGATCCGGCGGCCGGGGGCCGACGGCGCCGCCCCGGCCATGCGCTGATAGACGAGCTGGTCCTGGTTCGGCACCTGCATCCCGCCCGGATCGGCCGGGCGGACCCGGAACGGGGCATTGTCGGCGACGATCAACGGCACCTCGCGCTCGCCCCGCTCGCCGGTGCCGACCAGGGCGACGGCGGCGACGAAGGCGAGCACGCCGACCACGCCGGCGAGCAGCAGCACGCGCGGCCGGCCGCGCCGGTCGCGCTGGCGCCAGGCCGGCTCGCCGAACCGCGCCGCCGGGATGTCGAGGTCGCCGGCCCTCACGCCCGCTCTCCGTCCTCCGTGCGCCTCAGCGCATCTCCTCGACCGGCTCCACCCCCATCACGGCGAGCCCGGAGGCGATCACGGTGGCGGTGGCGGACACCAGCGCCAGCCGCGCCATCGTCTCCTCGCGGGCATCCGTGCGGATGAAGCGAAGCTCGGTCTCCTCGCGGCCCTTGTTCCACAGCGCGTGGAAGGTCGCGGCGACATCATACAGGGCGAACGCGATTCGGTGCGGCTCGGCTGCCTGGGCCGCCTGCTCCACCACGCGGGGCCACTGCACGAGCGCGCGGATCAGGGCGAGCTCGGCCGGATCGGCGAGCGCACCGCGCGGCGCGCGGGCGAGCGCCGCCGGCGCGACCGCCTCGGCCCCGAACGCCTCGGCCGCGTGGCGCAGCACCGAGCGGCAGCGCGCATGCGCATACTGCACGTAGAAGACCGGATTGTCCTTGGTCTCCAGCCGCACCTTGTCGAGGTCGAACTCCATCTGCGCGTCCGCCCGCCGCGTCAGCATGATGAAGCGGACGACGTCGCGGCCGACCTCGTCGATCAGGTCGCGCAGCGTGACGAAGGTGCCGGCGCGCTTGCTCATGCGCATCGGCTCGCCGCCCTTCAGCAGGTGCACGATCTGGCAGAGCACGATCTCCAGCGTCGCGCGCCCCTCGCCCACCGCCTGCACGGCCGCCTGCATGCGCTTGACGTAGCCGCCGTGATCGGCACCCCACACGTCGATCAGCCGGGTGAAGCCGCGCGCGATCTTGTCGGCGTGGTAGGCGATGTCGTTGGCGAAGTAGGTGTTCGAGCCGTCGGACTTCCTGAGCGGCCGGTCGATGTCGTCGCCGAAGCGGCTGGCGCGGAACAGCGTCTGCGGCCTGGGCTCCCAGTCATCGGGCTTCTGGCCCTTGGGCGGCTCCAGCACGCCGACATGGATCAGGTCGCGCGCTTCGAGCTCGGCCAGCACGCGCTCGACCGCGCGCGCGCGCACCAGCGCCGCCTCGGAGGTGAACACCTCCTGGCGCACGCCGAGCGCGGCGAGATCCTCGCGCACGGTCTCCATCATCGCGGCGATCGTCTCGTCGCGCACGCGCTCGAGCCATCGCGCCGGATCGGCCGGCGTGGCGTTCGGGCCCGCGAGGGCGGTGCCGTGGCGGCGCGCGAGCGCCTCGCCGACGGGGATCAGGTAGTCGCCCCGGTATTGCAGCCCGCCGGGCACGCGCGCGTCGAACTCGGCCTCGGTGAGCGTGGTGCCGAGGGCCTGGAGGTAGCGCCAGTAGGCGGCCCAGGCGAGCGCATCGACCTGCGCGCCGGCGTCGTTGATGTAGTACTCGCGCGTGACGTCGTAGCCCGCCTTGGCGAGCAGGTTCGCGAGCGCGTCGCCGACCACGGCGCCGCGGCAGTGGCCGATATGCAGCGGCCCGGTCGGGTTGGCGGAGACGTATTCCACGTTCACGCGCACGCCCTGGCCCAGGGTCGAGTTCCCGTAGTCGGTGCCGGCGGCGAGGATGTCGGCCAGCCGGTCCTGGAGGAACTCGGGGCGGAGCGTCAGGTTCACGAAGCCCGGGCCGGCGACCGCGGCGGCGGCGACGGCGGGATGGGCTCGGAGCGACTCGGCCAGCTGTTCGCCGAGCGCGCGCGGGTTGGTGCGCAGCGGCTTGGCCAGCACCAGCGCGGCGTTGGTGGAGATGTCGCCGTGGGCGGGGTCGCGCGGCGGCTCGACGGTGAAGCCGTCGGGCGGCGCGTTCGGCAGGGCGGCGGCGATGGCGTCGCGGAAGGCGTGGAAGATGTTCATGCACGTGGACGGGGCAGCGGGGGGATACGATGCACCCGCACCCTCCGCGCAAAGCCCCATCGCGTCAATGCGTTGCGCGAGGCGGTTCGGCGAGCGAAGCGAGCGCAGCGCGCAGCCGGTCGGCCTCACCTTCGGCCAGCGTCGCCTCCATTTCCCGATGGGTTCTCGTCCAGATCGGCACAGCCTCCGCCAGCAGCGCGCGCCCCGCGGGCGTGAGCGCCATGACGCGGCTGCGCCGGTCGGTCGGGTGTGGCCGCACCTCGACCAGGCCGCGCCGTTCCAGCGGCTTGAGCGCCGCGGTCAGCGTGGTGCGGTCCATCGCGAGGAAGGCAGCGATCCGGCCCATCGGCGGGGGTTCGGGCTGGTTGAGCGCCATCATCAGCGAGAACTGGCCGTTGGTCAGGCCGAGCGGGCGGAACGCCTCGTCGAAGCGGCGCGCGAGTGCCCGTGCGGCGCGCTGCACGTGCAGGCAGAGGCAGTGGTCGCGGACATGCAGCGTGGTCGCGCGCGACACGTCAGCGGGGTTTGACATGGCCCATTTACGTTGATATCAATCTTTCCGTCAACCGGGTCCGTTACGTCGTGCGGCCATCATGCCACGGCCGCCCTGGTCCGGAAGGGGCGCATGCGGCACCGGGCGCGGCACCCCGGACGGACCGGACCGAACGGGAGCGTATCGTCCCGCCTGCGATCCGGCGGCGGCGCCAGGTGCGGCCGGAACCACCCCCCCCGGCCCCGTGCCGGAGGGCAACGGCAATCGACATCACAGCGGCGAGGAGAGGCCATGGCCAAGAACACGATCTGCCTTTGGTACGACAAGGACGCCGAGGCGGCGGCGCGCTTCTATGCCGAGACCTTCCCAGACAGCGCGGTGCGCGCGGTGCACCGCGCCCCCGCCGACTACCCGTCCGGCAGGAAGGGCGATGTGCTGACGGTCGAGTTCACGGTCGCCGGCATCCCCTGCCTCGGCCTCAATGGCGGACCCGCGTTCAGGCACAGCGAAGCCTTCTCGTTCCAGATCGCGACCGAGGACCAGCGGGAGACCGACCGGTACTGGGACGCGATCGTCGGCAATGGCGGCGAGGAGAGCGCCTGCGGCTGGTGCAAGGACCGGTGGGGCATCTCCTGGCAGATCACGCCGCGCGTCCTGACCGAGGCGATCGCGGCCGGCGGCGACGAAGCGCGGCGCGCCTTCGAGGCGATGATGGGCATGCGGAAGATCGACGTCGCCGCGATCGAGGCCGCGCGCCGTGGCTGACGCCCGTCCCCCCGCCCGAGGCAACCGGATCGGCGCGGAACCGGGCGGCAAGCCCTGCCCGTCCCTGCCGCGCGGCAAGGACCGCGAGGGTGTGCCGCGCCGCGCCCTCGCCGCCGGTGTCGCCGCGCTGGCAGTCGCGCCGCGCACCGCCGCCGGAACGGATTTCGCCCGCATCGATGCCGCGCTCGACGAAGCCGTCGCGGCCGGCACGGTTCCGGGACTCGTGGCGCTGGTCGCACGCGGCGAGACCGTGCATGTCCATACCGCCGGTGTGCGGAGCCTCGAGACCGGCGCGCCGATGCGGCGCGACACGATCTTCGCGGTCGCCTCGATCGCCAAGCCGCTGACCGCGGCCGCCGCGCTGCTGCTGGTCGAGGACGGCGTGCTCGGCCTCGACGAGCCGGTGGACCGGTTCCTGCCGGAGCTGGCGAACCGCCGCGTGATCCGCAGCCTGACGGGCCCGCTCGACGACACGGTGCCCGCCACGCGGCCGCTCACGCTGCGCGACCTCCTGACCATGCGCATGGGGCTCGGCGCGGTGTTCGCCGATCCCGCCACCTCGCCGCTGCTCCGCCGCATGGCCGAACTCGGCGTCGCACCCGGTCCGCGCCTGTTCCAGGACGGCCCGGACGCGTTCCTGCGCCGGCTCGGATCGCTGCCGCTCGTCCACCAGCCGGGCGAGCGCTGGCTCTATCACACCGGGCTTGATGTCGCCGGCGTGCTGGTCGCGCGCGCCGCCGGCATGAGCCTCGGCGCGTTCCAGCGGCGCCGCCTGTTCGAGCCGCTCGGAATGACCGATACCGGGTTCTTCGCGCCGACCGGAAAGGCAGGGCGCCTGGCCACGGTCTATTGGCGCGACCGCGAATCCGGGCGGCTCGCGGTCTGGAACCCGGCCTCGGGCGCGGGCTTCGCCGACCCGCCCGCATTCGAGGCCGGCGGCGGCGGACATGTCTCGACAGTGGACGACATGCTCGCCTTCGGCCGGATGCTGCTCGATGGCGGAACGTATCGCGGCCGACGCATCCTGTCCGAGGCGAGCGTGGCGGCGATGCTGACGGATGCGATCACGCCGGCGCAGAAGGCCGCCTCGCCGTTCTTCCCTGGCTTCTGGGACACGCATGGCTGGGGGCTCGGCATCGGCCTGGTGACCGCGCCCGACGCGATCTCGCCGACCCCCGGCCGGTTCGGCTGGTGGGGCGGGTTCGGCACCACCTTCTGGTGCGACCCGGCCACCGACACGGTCGCGCTGCTGTTCACGCAGCGGATGATGGGCGGCCCGGACGACGCCGCGCTCGGCAACGACTTCCTGCGCCTCGCCTTCGCGGCCTGACGCAGCCTGCACCCACGCCAAGGACGGAGACAACCATGCCCAACGACGCCCCTTCCGCCACGACCTGCCCGGACGCCGCCGTGATGAACGGCGTGATCCCGTATCTCGGCCTGAACGGCCGCGCCGGCGAGGCGGCCGAGTTCTACGCCCGCGCCTTCGGCGCGCGCGAGCTCGGCCGATACCCGGATCAGCAGAACCCCGGCCGTTTCATGCACGTGCAGATCGAGATCAATGGCGGCGCGCTGATGATGACCGACCAGGGCGGCTGCAACGGCGAACCGACGCCGTCGCCGCAGGGCTTCCATCTCCAGCTCGTGGTCGCCGATGGCGATCTCTGGTGGTCGCGCGCGCTGGCTGCCGGCTGCACCGTGGCGATGCCGTTCGAGCGTCAGTTCTGGGGCGACCGCTGGGGGATGCTGCGCGATCCCTTCGGCCTGCACTGGGCGATCAACGAGGCGGCCGGGTGACGCGTCGGCGGCCCGGCCGCCGCACCAGCCGCACCGCGCCGCGCACCGGCAGGAACAGGAGGGAGAGCATCGCGCTCAGCCCCACGAGCATGATCACGATGCCGAACCAGGTGGCCGGGTCGTCGAACCGCCAGTTCGTCATGCCCACGCCGACGCCGGCGATCGAAACGGCGATCAGGAACCCGAAGGGCCAGAGCGCGGCCAGCACCCAGGCCTGCCCGCGCTCGGAGAACGGCTCGTACTGGGGCTGCGCGCGCGGCCGTTCCTGATCGGCGCGCTCCATCTCGATCTGCATGTCGATGAAGACATCGGTCGCGTCCTCGACCGGCTTCGGCACGAGGCTCGGCTCCTTGCGCCGATGATAGCGCTGGAAATACCCCTCTTCCTGCGACACGTCCCGACTCCCGACGCCGTTGGCTTTGCCACGTCATGCCATGGATCGCGCGGGCGAACGACCGCGAAGGCCGGCGGGCCCCGCTTCCGCGGCGGATCCGGCGGCGGCAGGACGCGCCTCTATCCCCGGGCGCGCCCGCCTGTGCTAAGCAGGACGGAGCGTCCCCGTAGCTCAGCAGGATAGAGCACCAGATTCCTAATCTGGGGGCCACAGGTTCGAATCCTGTCGGGGACGCCATTCCCGCACGAGACCGAGGCCGCGCCGGCCGGCACAGGCGGGACGGCGGCAGCGATGCCCCGGCCGATCCGGCATGGTAGCGTCGCCGACGTGGCACGACGCTCCGAGATCCTCGTCGGCGCGGCCATCGGCCTCGGCATGACCGCGCGTGCCGCCGCCGATGGCGGGGCCGATTTCCTCCTCGCCCTGAACGCGGGGCGGCTGCGCGTCATGGGCGCGCCCTCGCTCGCGGCGATGCTGCCGATCTGCGACAGCAATCCGTTCACCGATGCCTTCGCCCGGCGCGAGATTCTCGACCGAGTCGCCATCCCGGTGTTCTTCGGCGCCGCCGCCTGCGATCCGCGCATCGATCTCGCCGCCCTGCTCCGCCGCATCCGCGCGGCCGGCTACAGCGGGGTGACCAACTTCCCGACCGCGATCCACCATGACGGCGCCTTCCGCGCCGCGCTCGAAGGCGCCGGGCTCGGCTTCGCGCGCGAGGTCGAGATGCTGCGCCTCGCGCGCGAGCTCGGGCTCGCGACCCTCGGCTACGCCAAGACGCGCGCGGAGGTGGACGCGATGCTCGCGGCGGGCGTCGGCCATCTCTGCCTGAATTTCGGCTGGAACGCGGGCGGCAGCATGGGCATTCCCGGCGGCGTGCCGCTGGAGGACGCGGCCGAGCGCGCGCGGCGCATCTTCGCGCATGTCCGCCGCGTCGCGCGCGGCACGCTCTGCCTGGTCGAGGGCGGCCCGATCGTCGATCCGTCGCACATGATCCGCGTCTGCGACGCCTCGCGCGCCGACGGTTATGTCGGCGGCTCGACACTCGACCGCCTGCCGCTCGAGATGTCGGTGATGCAGACGACCTCCGCCTTCAAGACGGCGCGGCTGCTCCGCGCCGAGGTCGTGGCCGACGCCCCGCGCATCGCCGGGCTGATCGGGCGGTCGCAGGCCGCGCGCGCGCTCGCCCAGCGGATCGCCCGGCTGGTCGCGACCGACCTGCCGATCCTGATCGAGGGCGAGCCGGGCGCGGGCCGCACCTCGGTCGCGCGCGCGATCCACGTCGCGAGCCGGCGCAGCGGCAACCTCACCCTGCTGGATGCGCGCGAGGACATCGCCGCGCGGCTGTTCGGCGAGGCGGGCCGCGGGCTGCTCGCGCTCTCGCAGAACACGGTGGTGATCGAGCAGGCGGATGCGCTGGCGCCGACGCTGCGCACGCGGCTCGCGGAATGGATCGATCGCGGCACCTTCGAGCGCTTCGCCAAGCCCGGCGAGCGGCCGCCGCGCGCGCGGCTGCTGCTGACGCATCCGCCCGGCGGCGAGGCGCTCGCGCGCGCGCTGTCGGCGCAACGCCTGGTGGTGCCGCCGCTGCGCGAACGGATGGAGGACCTGCCCCTGCTCGCGCGCGCCATGCTGGGCGGCGCCGGCCGCGGCGTGCCCACACTCGAGCCCGCCGCGCTCCGGCTGCTGATGGCCCAGACCTGGCCCGGCAATCTGCGCGAGCTGCAGGAGCTTCTGCTGCGCGCCGCGACCGAGGCGCGCGACGGCCGGATCGACGCCGCGCTGCTCGAACGCCTGCTCGGCCCGGCGACGGCCGCGCCTGACCCGCAGGTGATGGATGAGCGTGCCTGGATCCTCGACGCGCTGCGCCGGCACCGCTTCCGCCGCGGCGAGACCGCGGCCTTCCTCGGCATCGCGCGCAAGACGCTCTACAACCGGATGCGCCGGCTCGGCCTGGAGACCTGACCGACGGCCGGCTCGCGCCAGCGCAGCGGCTCGCCCCCCTCGATCGCGACATGCCCGGCGAGCTCCGCCCACCACGCGGCGGGGCGCGCACGCGCGCCGAGGCCGGGATGCAGCACCATCCGCCGCAGCCCGAGTGCGAGCGCGAGATCGGCGGCATCGCGCGAGGTGACGCAGGCGATGGGGGCGAAGCCGCGTTCGGCGAGGCGGAGGAGCAGGCGGAACTCGGCCTCCGCCCGGTAGCCGACCGAGGCGAGCGCGGCGGTCGTTTCGCCATCGTAGAGCTGGACCGTCGGGTAGTTGATCACCTGCGTGACCGCGGCCCGCCGCAACGTCTCGGCGAGATCGGCGAGGCGCAGGAACGGGTCGGTGGCGAAGATCCCCGCGATCGGCGGGCTCGTGCGGAACGGCGCGCGCGACGCGAGCGCCGCGGCGAGCGCGCCGTTGATGTCGAGCACCGGCAAGAGGCCGACGAGCGGCCAGTGTTGAGGCGCGAAGGGCGCCAGCGCGGGCAGGAACACGGCCTGGGCGCGGGTCTCGCGACGCAGGCCGTCGAGTGACGCGGTGGGGAACAGCGTGTCCGACACGCCCCAATTTTACCCATCGATCGCGCATTATCCATCTTGAAGCGCGGCCGCGCTTTCGGGCACATCCGCGGGCGACAGCGAACGAGCCGCGACGCGGCCAGAGGGGGGAGACGACACGCGGATGGGCCTCGCGGCCATCGTCGTGCTGAACGGACTGACGCTCGCGGCGCTCTACTTCATCGTGGCGAGTGGCTTCTCGCTCATCTTCGGGCTGATGCGCGTGGTCAACATGGCGCACGGTTCGCTCTATCTCGTCGCGGGCTATGTCGGGTATCGCGTCTTCGAGCCGCTCTACGACGCCGATGTCTGGTGGGCATGGTATGCCGGGCTCGCCGCGGGGATCGCCTTCGCCGCGGTGATCGGCGCGTTGCTGCAAGCGCTTCTGCTTTCCTGGATGCAGGGCCAGGAGCTGCGCCAAGCGCTCGTCACCATCGGCGTGTCGATCATCGTCGCCGACCAGGTGCTCGCCGTGTTCGGCGGCACGCCGCGCCAGTTCTTCGCCCCCGACGCCATCTTCGGCTCCACCCAGGTGCCGCTGGTCGGCGGCTATCCGACCTTCCGCCTGGTGCAGATCGCCGTCGCGCTCGGCGTCGGCATCGGCCTCTGGCTGCTGCTGAACCGCACGCGGCTCGGGATGATGATCCGCGCCGGCGTCGATGACCGCGAGATGCTCGGCGCCTGCGGGGTCAATGTGCCCGTGGTCGGCGTCGCCGTGTTCGCGCTCGGCGCAGCACTCTGCGGCCTCGGCGGCGTGATCGGCTCGACCGCGCAGCCGCTCGCCCTCGGCCAGGATGGTCGGTTCCTGCTGATCTCGCTCGTGGTGGTGATCGTCGGCGGGATGGGATCGGTCACCGGCACTGCGGTCGGCGCGGTGCTGGTGGGGCTCGCCGAGCAGATCGGCCAGGCGCTGTTTCCGACCTACTCCGTGATCCTCACCTTCGTGATCATGGCGACCGTGCTCGCGCTCCGGCCGCAGGGGATTCTCGGCCGTGGCTGAGCGCGCGGCTCGCTGGCTGATCGTCGCGGCGCTGCTCGCGCTGCCCTGGCTGCTGCCCATGATCCTGCCGCCGCACCAGGCGCAGTTCTGGACCGCCAACGTGTTCGGCCGCGCGATCGTCTTCGGCATCATCGCGCTGTCGCTGACCTTCCTCGCCACCTATGGCGGCTTCATCTCGCTCGCGCAGATGATGATCGCGGGCACCGCCGGCTACACGGTCGCGATTTTCGTCGACGGCGCCGTGCCGGCGATCGTCGGCGGGCTTTCCTATGCGGCCGCCGTGCCGCTCGGCCTCGCCGCCGCGACGCTGATGGGGCTGCTGGTCGGCGCGATCGCCGTGCGCACGCGCGACATCTACCTGCTGATGATCACGCTCGCCCTCGCCATGGGCGTGTTCCGTTTCGTCGAGACCAACATCGCCTGGTTCAACGGCTACGAGGGCATCCGCAACGTCGTCGGCCCGCGGCTGTTCGGCTACGACTTCCGCAACGCCTACGTCTTCTACTATGCGGCGCTCGCGGTCGCGGGCCTGCTCTACGGGGGCGTGCTCTATCTCGTGCGCACGCCGTTCGGGCTCGTGCTCCAGGGCATCCGCGACAACGCGCGCCGCGTCGCGGCCCTCGGCTACTCGGTCGCGCTGCATCGCATCCTCGCCTTCGGCGTCGCGGGCTTCATCGCCG
Organism: Elioraea tepidiphila DSM 17972; assembly: GCF_000378465.1. Lineage (GTDB taxonomy): Bacteria > Pseudomonadota > Alphaproteobacteria > Acetobacterales > Acetobacteraceae > Elioraea > Elioraea tepidiphila. Next base: position 85,731 of record NZ_KB899922.1, on the reverse strand, counting down.
GCGCCGGCGGCGTGCTCGCGACCATCTACAACATCGGCATCTCGCCCGGGTCGATCGGACTGGGCGCGACCGTGAACATCCTGATCATGAGCGTGATCGGCGGGCTCGGCCATCCGATCGGCGCCTTCATCGGTGCGCTCATCTTCGTGGTGTTCGACACCTTCGCGGCCGATCTCTACGACCGCGACCGCTTCAACACGCTGATCGGCCTCGTCTTCCTCGCCATCGTCCTGGTCTCGCCGGACGGCATGGTGGGGGTCGGGGCCCGGCTGCGCAGACTGCTCGGGGTGCGCCATGCCGCAGCCTGAGCGTGGCAAGGGCGGCGTGCGTCCGACCCCGCCCGCGACGACAACGGACACAGAAGGAGGAGTCATCATGACGACACGTCTCACGCGCCGTGCGGCCCTGCTCGGCACCGGCGGGCTCGCCGCCGCTGCCGCCGGCTTTCCGGCCCCTGCGATCGCGCAGCGCGCGCCGATCCGCCTCGGCGGGCTGACCACACTCGAAGGCCCCTTCGCGACCGGCGGGCAGGACGCCTACCGCACGGTACAGATGGAGCTCGAGCGGATCGACTACACGGTCGGCGGGCGGCGCATCGAGTTCATCCGCGAGAGCTCGAACGCGCAGGCCGACGTGGCCCTCGCGCGCGCGCGCAAGCTCATCGAGCAGGACAACGTGGACATCATCCTCGGCCCGCTCTCGGGTGCCGAGGGAATCGCGCTGCGCGACTACTCGCGCACGCTGACCGGGCGCACCATCGTCAACGGCAGCTCGGGCGCGGCCGACACGACGCTGCGCAACCCCTCGCCGAACTTCTTCCGCTTCAACACCGACGGCACGCAGTGGATGGCGGGGCTCGGCAGCCATGTCTACAACAACCTCAACATCCGCGACGTCGCGGTGACGGCCGGCGACTACGCCTTCCCCTACGCGCAGGTGTTCGGCTTCAACATCGAGTTCTGCCGCCTCGGCGGGCGCGTGACGCATTACTGGGCGCCGCTCGGCACCACCGACTTCAGCGCCCAGGTCGCGCAGATCAACCGCTCCGATGCCGGCGCGATCGTGATCGTGCATGGCGGCACCGACGGCCTCGCCTTCATGACGCAGTACGCCCAGGCGGGCGGGCAGAAGCCGCTGATCGCGGGCTCGATCATGGCGGATCAGACCATGCTCGCCGCGCGCGGTCCGCATCGCCGCGTGATGATCGGCATGGTGTCGAGCGGCCCGATCGCGGACGTGATCGACGATCCCGACTGGCGCGAATTCGTCGAGCGCTATCGCCGCCGCTGGCTGAACGAGGGCGGATTCCCCTCGCCCTCGATCCATGCCGTGAACTACGCCACCAATCTCTGGGGCATCCTCGGCGCGCTCCGGGCCGTGGACGGCGATCTCTCGAACAACCAGGCCGCGTTCCAGCGCGCCCTCGCCGCGCAGCAGTTCAAGGCGCCGACCGGGGCGAACGTGAAGCTCGACCACAATCGCCAGGCCATCTCCGACATCTTCCTCAACCGCGTCGAGGAGCGTGACGGACGGGCCCAGGTGGTCGCGTTCGGGCGAACGGCGCAGGTGAACCAGACCCTCGGCGTGCCGGAGGCGCAGTTCCTCGCCCTCGGCTCGCCCTCGCGCGACAACCCGGGCTGCGTCCGCCCGTCGTAGTCGGCACGGCTGTTGCGGGGCCGGCGGGTGCCGGCCCCGCACTGGCTTCAGGATCGCCGTGTGAGCACGCCTGCCCTCCGCCTCAGCAGTGTCAGCCGTCGCTTCGGCGCGTTGCAGGCCGTGCGCGACGTCACCTTCGATGTCGCGCCGGGCGAGCGCCGCGCGGTGATCGGTCCGAACGGCGCGGGCAAGACCACGCTGTTCAACACGATCTGCGGCGACTTCCCGCCGAGTTCGGGCCGGATCGAGCTGTTCGGTCTCGACATCACGCGCGCGCGCCCGCATCAGCGCACGCGGCTCGGGATCGGCCGGACCTACCAGACCTCGCTGTTGTTCAACGGGCTCACGGTGGAGCAGAACCTGTTCGTCGCCGTGCGCGGGGTGCAGCCGCACCGCTGGTCCGTGCTCCGCTCCGGGCGGGACGATCCTGCGCTCGCCAAGGCGCGCGCGCTCGCCGAGCGGGTGCAGCTCGCGCCCCTGCTCAGCGAGCGTGTGCTCAATCTCAGCCATGGTCAGCGGCGCCAGCTCGAGATCGGCATGGCGCTCGCCGGCGACCCGAAGGTGCTGATGCTCGATGAGCCCGCCGCCGGACTCTCGGCCGGCGAGCGGCCCGGGCTGCTCGCGATGCTGCGCACCTTGCCGCGCAGCGTGACGCTGATCCTGATCGAGCACGACATGGACATCGCGCTGCCCGCGTCCGACATCGTCACGGTGATGAAGGACGGCGAGGTGGTGGTCGAGGCGGCGCCCGACCGGATCGAGGACGATCCGACCGTGCAGGCGATCTATCTCGGGACCGGGCACTGATGCTCGACGTGCGCGACCTGCATGTGCGGTTCGGCGAGGCGCATATCCTCCAGGGCGTGTCGATCGCGCTCGGCGGCGCACCGCTCGCGATCGTCGGCCGCAACGGCATGGGCAAGACCACGCTCTGCCAGGCGATCATGGGCATGATCCGGCCGAGCGAGGGCGAGGTCACGCTCGACGGACGCCCCCTCACCGGACTTCCGCCGTACCGGATCGCGCGCCAGGGCCTCGCGATCGTGCCGCAGGGCCGTCGCACCTTCGCCTCGCTCTCGGTGCACGAGCATCTGAAGCTGGTCAGCCAGGGGCGCGGCGCGCGCTGGACCATCGAGCGCGTCTACGAGACCTTCCCGCGGCTCGCGGAACGCCGGCGTAACGGCGGCACCGAGCTTTCGGGCGGCGAGCAGCAGATGCTGGCGATCGCGCGCGCGCTGCTGATGAACCCCAAGGTCGTGATCATGGACGAGCCGAGCGAGGGCCTCGCCCCGGTGATCGTCGATCAACTGATCGCGGTGCTGCGCGCCCTGCCGAAGGACGGCATGGGGCTGCTGCTGGTCGAGCAGAACCTGCGCGTCGCGACCGAGGTCGCGCCCGAGATCGCGATCATGGTGACGGGGCGCATCGCGACCTCGCTGCCCGCGGCGACGCTCGCGGAGGATATCGAGATCCAGCGGCGCTACCTCGGCGTGGCGGCCGGCGGACACCACTGAGGAGAGAGGCGATGGCCACGGTCTATGTCATCGGCACGATGGACACCAAGGGTGCGGAGCTGCGCTTCGCCGCCGACTGCGTGCGGCGCGCCGGGGCGCGCCCCGTGCTGGTCGATGTCGGCACCAAGGGTCCGGGCGATGGCGCCGACGTCACCGCCGCCGAGATCGCCGCGCATCACCCCGACGGCGCGGGGGCCGTGCTCGGGCTGAACGACCGCGGCGCGGCGGTTGCGGGCATGGCGGAGGCGCTGACCCGATGGCTCTCGGCGCGCACCGATATCGGCGCGGTGCTGGGCCTCGGCGGCTCCGGCAACACCGCGCTGGTCACACAGGCGATGCGCGCGCTGCCGATCGGCACGCCGAAGCTGATGGTCAGCACGGTCGCTTCGGGCAATGTCGCGCCCTATGTCGGCCCGTCCGATCTCGCGCTGATGTACTCGGTGGTGGATGTCGCGGGGATCAACGGCATCTCGCGCCGGGTGATCGCGAATGCTGCGCATGCCGCGGCGGGCATGGCGCTGAATCCACCGCCCGCCGCGACGGCGGCCGAGAAACCCGGCATCGGCATGACCATGTTCGGCGTCACCACCGCCTGCATCACCATGCTGCGCGAGGCGCTCGACGCCGACTATGAATGCTACGTGTTCCACGCCACCGGCGCGGGCGGGCAGAGCATGGAGAAGCTCGCCGATTCCGGCCTCGTCGCGGCGCTGATCGACATCACGACCACCGAGGTGCCGGATCACCTGTTCGGCGGCGTCTTCCCCTGTACCGAGGACCGGTTCGGCGCGGCGATCCGCGCGCGCCTGCCGTATGTCGGCAGCGTCGGCGCGGTGGACATGGTGAATTTCGGCGCCAAGGACACCGTGCCGGCGCGCTACGCCGGACGGACCCTCTACGTGCACAACCCGCAGGTGACGCTGATGCGCACCACGCCGGAGGAGAACCGCGCGATCGGGCGCTTCATCGTCGAGCGGCTGAACCGCATGGAGGGTCCGGTGCGGTTCCTGCTGCCGCTCGGCGGGGTGTCGGCGATCGACGTGCCGGGCATGCCCTTCCACGACCCCGCAGCCGATGCGGCGCTGTTCGAGACGATCCGCAGCGGCTTCGTGCCCGCGCCCAACCGCAGGCTCATCGAGGTGGATGCGGCGATCAACGACCGCGCCTTCGCCGATGCCGTGCTCACCGCCTTCCGCGAGATCGTCTGACCATGCCCCGCTTCACGCGCCGCGCCCTGCTCGACCGCTTCAACGCCATGGTGGCACGCCGCGAGCCGATCATCGGCGGCGGCGCGGGCACCGGCCTCTCGGCCAAGTGCGAGGAGGAAGGCGGGATCGACCTGATCGTGATCTACAACTCGGGCCGCTATCGCATGGCGGGGCGCGGCTCGCTCGCCGGCCTGCTCGCCTACGGCAACGCGAACGAGATCGTGAAGGAGATGGCGCGCGAAGTGCTGCCGGTGGTGAAGCGCACGCCGGTGATCGCGGGCGTGAACGGCACCGATCCCTTCGTGATCATGGATCACCTGCTCGATGAGCTGAAGGCGCTCGGCTTCGCCGGCGTGCAGAACTTCCCGACCGTCGGGCTGATCGACGGCATCTTCCGCGCCAACCTCGAGGAGACCGGGATGGGGTTCGGGCACGAGATCGACATGATCCGGCTGGCCCACGCGAAGGACATGCTGACCACGCCCTACGTGTTCAACGCCGACGAGGCGGCGGAGATGGCGAAGGCCGGCGCCGACATCATCGTGCCGCATCTGGGCCTGACCACCGGCGGCGCGATCGGCGCCCACACCGCGCTCAAGCTCGCCGACTGCCCGGCCCTGATCGATGCCTGGGCGGAAGCGGCGCGGCGCGTGCGGCCCGACATCATCGTGCTCTGCCACGGCGGTCCGATCGCGACGCCGGAGGATGCCACCTACATCCTGCGCCATACGAAGCAGTGCAACGGGTTCTACGGCGCCTCCTCGATGGAGCGCCTGCCGACCGAGGTTGCGCTCACCGCGCAGACCCGCGCCTTCAAGTCGATCAGCTTCTGAGGAGCCCACCCATGGCCCGCGCCTATGCCTCGACCATCCTGGACGCGCCGATCGAGACCGTCTGGGCGACGATCCGTGACTTCAACGGCCTGCCCTCCTGGCATCCGGCGATCGCGCGCTCGGAGATCGAGGACGGGCTCGATGCCGATGTGGTCGGCTGCGTGCGCCGCTTCTGGCTCCAGGACGGCACGATGGTGCGCGAGCGGCTGCTGCATCTGGACGACCGCTTCACCAGCTTCTCCTACAACTTCGAAACCCCGGCGTTCCCGGTCGAGAACTACCGCGCGCGCGTGCGGCTGCTGCCGGTGACCAAGACCGACCAGACCTTCGCCGAGTGGGAGGCGACCTTCGACGAGGCGCCGCAGGACAAGGGCAAGTATGTCGACATCATCTCCAACGCCGTGTTCCAGGGCGGCTGGGACGCGCTGAAGAAGGTCCTGCCGGGCCGGCCGCGGCCCGCCAACGCGTCGCGCTGGGCCGGGTTCGCGCCGAACAAGGTGTGGTGCAGCACCGTGATCGACGCGCCCGCCGAGGCGGTCTGGGGCGTGATCCGCGACTTCGCCGGCATGGGCGCCTGGCACGACGCGATCACGAAGATGCACATGCTGGGCGGCGTGCGCAGCGACAAGGTCTCGGGCACGCGCGACTTCCACTTCGGCGAGGGGCATCTGCACGAGAAGCTGCTGCATCTCGACGATGCCGAGATGAGCTTCTCGTACTGCATCACCAAGAGCGGGATTCCCTGGCTGCACTATGTCAGCGGCCCGCGGCTCTGGCGCGTGACCGACGGGAACCGCTGCTTCGGCTGCTGGACCGGCGACTGGGTCGCCGCCCCGCAGGACGACGTCACGCTGATCCCCTTCGCCACCAACGAGGTCTATCTCAAGGCGTTCGAGACCCTGGCGGCACGGTTCTTCGCGAAGGGGTAGCCGCGCGCGGGAAGTGTCGCTCCCCGCGCGCCGATCACTCGGCCGCGAGCGGCAACTTCTCGCGCGCGATGCTGCGGCGCGGATCCTTCCAGAGCCGACCGTCGGTCATCACCATCGCGATGTTGTCCTTGTCCTGCAGCAGGGAGACATCCGCCACCACATCGCCCTTCACGAGCAGCAGGTCGGCGAGGTAGCCCTCGCGCACCTCGCCGCACTGGCCCTTGAGCCCCATCAGGTCCGCGCCCACGCGCGTCGCGCACTGCAACGCCTCGTTCGGCGTGTAGCCGAAGAAGCGGACGAAGTGGCTGATGTCGCGCGCGTTCTGCCCCTGGGGGGTGAAGGCGAAGCCGTAGTCGCCGCCGATCACCACGCGGATGCCGCGCTTGCGCATCTGGTGGTAGGTCTCGCAGCTCACCTCGAACGCCTTGTCGAAGCCGCGCTCGATCAGCCACGCCTTCGTGATGCCGATCTTCTCGTGCTCGTACATCAGGTTGTAGAGCAGGCCGAAGGCGGGCCCGACGTAATGCTTGTGCTTGTTGCGCTCGAGCATGTCGAGCGCCTCCTCGTCGGACTGGTCGCAGTGGTAGATGCAGTCCACGCCCGCCTCGACGCAGCGCTTCACGCTCTCGGCCGACCGCGAATGCGCCACCAGCATCCTGCCGAACTCGTGCCCGACCTCGACGGCCGTGGCGATCTCCGCGCGCGACATCGGCGTGATGCGGGCCTTGGCGTGGGTCACGAAGTCGTCGCCGGAGACGTTGATCTTCAGGTTGTCCACGCCCTCGCGCATGCAGAGCCGCGCGACCTTGCGCATCTCGTCCACGCCGTCGGCGATCAGGGCGAAGCTCTCGCGGTAGAGATGCACACGCCGCTCGTCGCCGAGGCCCGCGGTGGTGGTGATCTCGGGCGAGGCGGCCCGCATCCGGGGCCCGATGAAGTCGCCGGCGTTGATCGCGTTGCGTGTGACGACGCCGAGCCGGAGCTTGGCGCTCGCCGCCTCGAACAGGCTGGTGAAGCCATGGTCGAGCATCACCCGCGTGTTCTTGATCGTCATGATCAGGTGCTCTTCGGGCGGGATCTCGCCGAGCTGGGCCGGCTCCGAGACGCCCGTGAAGGTCGGGTGGCTGTGGCCTTCGACCATGCCGGGCATCAGCGTCATGCCGGTCGCGTCGATCACGTCCGCGCCGATCGCGTCCACCGTGCCGAGATCGGTCGCGACCGCGCGGATGCGGTTGCCCTCGACGAGCACATCGGCCGGATAGGGTTCGGCGCCCGTGGCGTCGAACACCATGGCGTTGCGGATCAGGATCCTGGACATGCGGCGCTCCCTGGCTTCGCGCTCTCGATGGCGCGTCATGCGCAATGAAGCCGAGCTCGGCACAGCGGGTCAACCGGAAGCGCACCGGCACATCCGTGTTTGACGCTGTTCCGGCACGGTGGCCGGATCAGACAGGCGTCCAGCTCCCGCCTGCCTGAGCGGACGCCACCGCCGCGGCGACGAACCGCATGCCGCGCAGCCCATCCTCGACGGTCGGCGTGTCGGTGCTCAGCGGATCGGGCGCACGCCCCTCGCGCAGCGCCGCGATCTGTTCGGCCGCGTCGCGGTAGAGCTGCGCGAAGGCCTCGAGATAGCCCTCCGGGTGACCCGACGGGATGCGCGTGGCGTGCGCGGCGGCCGGATGGAGCGCGCCGACCGCGCGCGCGAGCACGCGCGGCGCCTCGCCGAGCGGGGTGTGCAGGAGCTGGTTCGGCTGCTCCTGGCTCCAGGCGAGCCCGCCGCGCTCGCCATAGACGCGCAGCCTGAGCGCGTTCTCGTTGCCGGGCGCCACCTGCGACGACCACAGCATGCCGCGCGCCCCGCCGACGAAGCGCAGCAGCAGATGCGCGTTGTCGTCCACGCGGCGCCCGGCGACGAAGCTCTGCACGTCCGCGAGCACGCTTTCGACGCGCAGTCCCGTGACGAATTCGGCGAGATGATGCGCGTGCGTGCCGAGATCGCCGAGCGAGCCGCCGAGTCCCGCGCGCGCCGGGTCGGTGCGCCACGCGGCCTGCTTCTGCCCCGTCTGCTCGAGCGGGGTGCTGAGCCAGTCCTGCGGGTATTCGACCTGCACCACGCGGAGAGCGCCAAGCTCACCCGCCCGCACCATCGCGCGCGCCTGGCGCACCATCGGATAGCCCGAATAGTTGTGCGTCAGCACGAACACGCGGCCGGTGCGCCTCGCGGTCGCGACGAGATCCTCGGCCTCGGCCACCGTGAGCGCGAGCGGCTTGTCGCAGATCACGTGCAGCCCCGCCTCCAGCGCCGCCTTGGCCGGGGCGTGATGCATGTGGTTGGGCGTGACGATCGCCACCGCCTCGGCGCCGTCGGCGCGCCCCGCCTCGGCCGCGATCATCGCCCGGAAATCGGGATAGCCGCGAATGCCGAGCCCGGCCGCGGAGGCCATCGCCCGCTCGGGATCGGAGGCGAGCGCACCTGCGACCAGCTCGAACCGATCGTCGAGCCGCGCGGCCATGCGGTGCACCGCGCCGATGAAGGCGCCGCGCCCGCCGCCGACCATGGCGAGGCGGATGCGCCTCACAGCCCGAGCATCCGGCGGTTGGCCGCCTCGTCCGTGCCGCTCGCGGCGAAGTCGTCGAACGCCTTCTCGGTGACGCGGATCAGGTGGCGGCGGATGAACTCGGCCCCCTCGCGCGCGCCGTCCTCGGGATGCTTCAGGCAGCACTCCCATTCCAGCACGGCCCAGCCGTCGAAGCCGTACTGGGTGAGCTTGGAGAACACCGCGCCGAACTCGACCTGGCCGTCGCCGAGCGAGCGGAACCGTCCGGCGCGATCGACCCAGGGCTGGTAGCCGCCATAGACCCCGACGCGGCCGGTCGGGCGGAACTCCGCGTCCTTCACATGGAACATGCGGATGCGCGGGTGATAGAGGTCGATGAAGGCGAGATGGTCGAGCGCCTGGAGCACGAAGTGGCTCGGGTCGTAGAGGATGCTGGCGCGCGGGTGTCCGCCGACAGCGTCGAGGAACATCTCGAAGGTGGCGCCGTCGTGCAGATCCTCGCCCGGATGGATCTCGTAGCAGACATCCACGCCGACCTCGTCGAACGCATCGAGGATGGGGCGCCAGCGCGCGGCGAGCTCGGCGAAGGCGGTCGCGATCAGCCCGGGCGGCCGTTGCGGCCACGGATAGACATAGGGCCAGGCGAGCGCGCCGGAGAAGGTCGCGTGCGCGGTCAGGCTGAGGTTGCGCGAGGCGCGCGCGGCGAGCCGCATCTGCTCCACCGCCCAGGCCTGGCGCGCCTTCGGGTTGCCGCGCACCGCCGGGGCCGCGAAACCGTCGAAGGCCGCATCGTAGGCGGGATGGACGGCGACGAGCTGGCCTTGCAGATGCGTCGAAAGCTCGGTGACGACCAGCCCGTGCTTCGCGAGCAGCGCCTGGACGTCCTCGCAATACGCGCGGCTCTCGGCGGCGCGGGCGAGATCGAACAGCCGCGCATCCCAGGAGGGAATCTGCACCCCCTTGAAGCCGAGCGACGCGGCCCAGCCGGCGATCCCGTCCAGGCTGTCGAAGGGCGGGGCGTCACCCGCGAACTGCGCGAGGAAGATCGCAGGGCCGCGGATGCTCCGCATCACGGCAGGCCCCGCACGGCATGGCGGCTCTGCGACGGCATTGCTGTCCTCCCGGTCGGTTTTCCGCCTTCTGCCATGGCGCAGAGGACGTTTCCAGGCCAACGAACCGCGACACTGGTGCGCGGACAGGCGGCCGAGGGGATGGCTCGGCGATGCGGGATCAGGCGCCGCCGCGCGCGGCATCACCCTCGAACCGCACGTCGCGGTTGACGTCCTTGTAGAGCAGATACTCCGCCACCTCGTTGCCGGTGGCGTAGATCTGCTGCGGCAGATAGGGACCCATCCAGACGAAATCGCCGGTCCAGATCTCGTGCCAGTCGCGCCCCAGCAACTGCAGCGCCTGGCCCTGCAGCATGACCAGGCCGTGCTCCATGACGTGGGTCTCGATGCACCAGAAATGCGCGCCGGGCGCGTAGCACATGATGTTCATCTCGAAATCCATCGACATGTCCTTCGTGCCGAGCAGAAGGATGCGCCAGCGCGGGCCGTTGTCCTCGCGTGGCGCGGTGTCGCGATGGCCGATCTTCAGCCCCGGCCTGGCGATCCCCGGCACCGCCTCGTAGGGCCGCTTGACCCAGATCGCCCGCGCCTCGCCCTCGGCCGTCGCGGTGAGCGCGTAGGCCATGCCGGCGGGGATGTAGGCGAAGCCGCCCGGCCGGAGCGTGGCGGCCTGTCCGTCCGCGGTCAGCGTGAACGCGCCCTGCTGGACGTAGAAGAAATGTTCCAGTCCGTCATCGAGCACGCCCGCGCTGCCCTGCCCTGCCGGCGCGATCAGCAGCGCCTGGGCGAAGCGCGCGCCCATCGCCGGCGAGGTCTGGAAGCGGATGATGCAGCCCGGCCAGGACGGCAACAGGGAATCCATGATGCCCTCGGGCGGGAAGACGCAGTAATGCGGCGTCAGCATCGTGCGGTTGTGGCCGATGATGCCGGGGGCGGGATGGGCGGTGGGCGTGCGCATGGCGGTGGTCCTGCGATGTGGGCGATCGTGACCGACCATGCCGGGCGCGTCGCGTCAATGCAGGGTGGCCGCGGACCGGCCAAGCAGCGACGGTCACGCCCGCGTCGTCACGTCGAACAGCCGCCGGTGCTCGTCGAGCGCGTAGCCGTCCGTCATGCCGGCGACGTAATCGCAGACCGCGGTGACGTCGCCGCCCTGCCACTCGGGCGGCAGGCAGCCGGGATCGGCGCGGAACGCCCCGAACAGCTCGCGCACCACCCGACGCGCCTTCGCGGTCATCCGGTTCACCCGATGGTGGCGATACATGCGCGCCATCAGGAACGCCTTGATCTCGGCCAGGGCCGCTTGCATCCGCGCCGCGAACGCCACCACGGGCACGCCGAGTTGCCGCACCGCATCGGCCGATGCCGGCGCCGCCCCCTCCAGCCGCGCGCGGCTCTCGGCCACCACGTCGTGCACCATCGCGCCGATCAGGCTGCGGATCGTTTCGTGGTGCAGCCGATCGGGCGCGATGCCCGGGTATTCCGATTCGGCTTCCGCGATCGCCGCGCCGACCAGCGGCAGCGCGCGCAGCTCATCGAGCGTGAACAGCCCCGCGCGCAGCCCGTCATCGAGATCGTGGTTGGTGTAGGCGATGTCATCGGAGAGGGCCGCCACCTGCGCCTCCGCCGAGGGCCACGAGCCGAGATCGAGATCGAACACCGCGCAGAACCCGGCGAGGTGCCGGTGCGGCGCGGTGACGGGGCCGTTGTGCTTCGCCAGCCCCTCCAGCGTCTCCCAGGTCAGGTTCAGCCCGTCGAAGGCGGGGTAGCGCCGCTCCAGCGCCGTCACCACGCGCACCGCCTGGGCGTTGTGGTCGAAGCCGCCCTCGCCCGCCATGGCCTGGTTCAGCGCCTCCTCGCCGGCATGGCCGAAGGGCGGATGGCCGAGATCGTGGGCGAGGGCCAGCGCCTCGGCGAGATCCTCGTTCAGCGCGAGCCGCCGCGCGATCGAACGCGCGATCTGCGCCACCTCCAGCGAGTGCGTCAGGCGGGTGCGGTAGTGGTCGCCCTCATGCGCGACGAAGACCTGCGTCTTGTGCTTGAGCCGGCGGAAGGCCGTTGAGTGGATGATGCGATCACGGTCGCGCTGGAACGGCCCCCTGCCCTCGCTCGGCCGTTCGGGGAAGCGCCGGCCGCGCGTGCGGTCGGGCGGCACGGCCCAGGGGGCGAGCGGATGGGGGTAGCGGGCGGACATCGGCCGCGATCATCCTCCCGCGCAGCGCGGCCGCGCAACGGCGGCGGTTTGACATGGGCGAGTCCGATCCCGATCTTTCCCGCCGGAGGTGCCTTGATGGACACGCTCGACGCCCCGCCCCGCACCGTGACGCTGTCGGCCTCGGCCGCGCGGCGGCTTGCCGAGATCATCGCCGCCGAGGGCAACCCGGCGCTGATGCTGCGGCTTGCCGTCTCGGGCGGCGGCTGTTCGGGGTTCCAGTACGGCTTCGCGCTTGACGCGACGCTGAACGACGACGACCGCGTGTTCGAGCGCGACGGCGTGAAGCTGGTGGTGGACGAGGTCTCGCTCGACCTGCTGGCGGGCTCGGAGGTGGAGTACGACGAGGGGCTGATGGCGGCGCATTTCACGGTGCGCAACCCGAACGCCACCGCCTCCTGCGGCTGCGGCACCTCGTTCTCGGTCTGACCGCCCGGTGAAGGTCGCGACCTGGAACGTCAACTCGGTGCGCGCGCGCAAGGCGCACCTGATCGAGTATCTGCGCGCGGACGGCGCGCCGGACGTCGTCCTGTTGCAGGAGCTGAAGGTCGAGGAGGCAGGCTTTCCACGCGCCGAGGTGGAGGAGGCCGGCTACCACGCGCTCGTGTCCGGCCAGAAGACCTACAACGGGGTGGCGATCCTGAGCCGCCTGCCCGCGGCGGAGCGGATGCGCGGGCTGCCGGACGGCGATGGCGATTCCCAGGCGCGCTACCTGGAGGCCGAGATCGGCGGGCTCGTGGTGGCGTCGGTCTATGCGCCGAACGGCAATCCGGTCGGCACCGAGAAGTTCGCCTACAAGCTCGCCTGGATGGAGCGCATGGCGGCGCGCGCCGCGGCGCTGTTCGAGGAGGAGCGCGCGGTGGTGATCGGCGGCGACTGGAATGTCTGCCCGACCGCGCGCGATGTGTGGGACGAGCGGGCGATGGCCTCGGACGCGCTGCTCCAGCCCGAGAGCCGGGCGGCGTGGCGGCGGCTGATCTGGCAAGGCTGGACGGATGCGTTCCGCGCGCTGCACGCGGACGAGGCGGGCTACACCTACTGGGACTATCAGGCCGGCGCCTGGCCGCGCGATCACGGCATGCGCATCGACCACCTGCTGCTGAGCCCCCATGCGGCGCAGCGGCTGTCCGCCTCGTCGGTGGATCGCGGCCCGCGCGGCAAGGACAGCCCGTCCGACCACACGCCGGTCTGGTGCGCACTGACCGACTGACCGCTGTGCGGCTTGCTGGCCGCGGCGGCCTTGCGCGATTCAAAGATATGCGGATATCTTTATACATGTGATGGTCCGGCGCGAGCCGGCGCAAGAGGGAACGCCGTGCGCCCCCAAGGCCAGTCGGCGGCTGCCCCCGCAACTGTCAGCGGCGAGACGCCGCGCCCGCCGCCCGCTCGCGGGCAGCCACTGGGGACCTCCCCGGGAAGGCCGGCGCGGCGACCACGACCCGCAAGCCAGGAGACCTGCCGTCACGTACCCGCAACCTCATCGCCGGGCGGGGTGAACCGGCGTTCGGAGCATCGTCCATGGCCATCGCCTCCAATCTCGGATTCCCCCGCATCGGGGACCGTCGCGCCCTCAAGACCGCGCTCGAAGCCTTCTGGTCCGGCCGCGCCGGCGAGGGCGAGCTGATCGCCGCCGCCGCCCGCCTGCGCGCCGAGCACTGGAACCGTCAGCGCCGCCTCGGAATCAGCCACATCCCCTCGGGCGACTTCGCCCTTTACGACCACGTGCTCGAGACCGCCTGCATGCTCGGCGCGATCCCGCCCGGCTACGGCTGGACCGGCGGGCCGGTGCCGATCGCCACCCTCTTCGCCCTTGCCCGCGGCGCGCGCGGCACCGAGGCCGGCATTGCCCCGACCCTGCCCGCGCTCGAGATGACCAAGTGGTTCGACACCAACTACCACTACCTCGTGCCCATGCTGGCGCCGGACCAGCGCTTCGTGCTGACCGAGAACCGCCCGCGCGCCGCCTTCGAGGAGGCGCTCGCCCATGGCGTGCGCACGCGGCCCGTGCTGCTCGGCCCGGTGACGTTCCTGAAGCTCGCCAAGCGCGAGGACGGCGGCGACACGCTCGCCCTTCTCGACGCGCTGCTGCCGGTCTATGCCGAGATCCTCACCGGGCTCGCCGAGGCCGGCGCGCACTGGGTGCAGATCGACGAGCCCTGCTTCGCGCTCGACCTGACGGAGGCGGAGCGCAGCGCGGTGAGCCGCGCCCATGCGGCGCTCGCGGCTGCGGCACCACGGCTCTCGATCCTGCTTGCATCCTATTTCGGCCCGCTCGCCGACAACCTCCCGACCGCCCTCGCCCTGCCCGTGGCAGGCCTGCATCTCGACCTCGCGCGCGGCGCGGCCGATCTCGACGCCGTGCTGGAGGGTGCGCGCGCGGATCTCTGGCTCTCGCTCGGCGTGGTGGACGGGCGCAATGTCTGGCGCACCGATCTGCGCGCGGCGCTCGCCACGCTGCGCCGTGTCGCCGACCGGCGCGGCACGCGGCGCCTGATGGTGGCCCCCTCCTGCTCGCTGCTGCATGTGCCGATGGACCTCGAGGCCGAGGACGCGCTCGATCCGGAGGTGAAATCGTGGCTCGCCTTCGCGGTGCAGAAGCTCGCCGAGGTCGCGACGCTCGCGCGCGCGCTGGACGAGGGCGAGGGCGCGGTCGCCTCCGCCTTGAAGGCCTCGGATGCGGCGGTCGCGGGCCGGCGCGGCTCGGCGCGCGTGCACGACCCTGCCGTCGCCGCACGGGCCGCCGCGGCCGACCCGCCCGGCCGGTCCGCGCCCTATCGCGACCGCCGGATCGTCCAGCGCCGCACGCTCGCCCTGCCCCCCTTCCCCACCACCACGATCGGCAGTTTCCCCCAGACCGAGGCGGTGCGCCGGCTGCGCGCGGATCGCGCGGCAGGCCGGATCGACGACGACGCCTATACCGAGGCGATGAAGCGGCTGATCGCCGAGGCGATCGCCTGGCAGGAGGAGATCGGCCTCGACGTGCTGGTGCACGGCGAGTTCGAACGCAACGACATGGTGAAGTATTTCGGCGAACGCCTTTCCGGCTTCGCCTTCACGAAGCACGGCTGGGTACAGTCCTACGGCAGCCGCTGCGTCGCCCCGCCGATCATCTGGGGTGACGTCGCGCGGCCCGCGCCGATCACCGTCGCCTGGACCGCCTATGCGCAGTCGCTCACCACGAAGCCCGTGAAGGGGATGCTGACCGGCCCCGTGACCATGCTGCAATGGTCGTTCGTGCGCGACGACCTGCCGCGCGAGACCGTCTGCCGCCAGATCGCCCTCGCGATCCGCGACGAGGTGGATGATCTCCAGCGCGCCGGCATCCGCATGGTGCAGATCGACGAGCCCGCCTTCCGCGAGGGGCTGCCGCTGCGGCGCGCCGACCGGCGGCGCTATCTCGACTGGGCGGTCGCGTGCTTCCGCCTCGCCGCCGGCGCGGCGCGCGACGAGACGCAGATTCATACCCACATGTGCTACAGCGAATTCAACGACATCATCGCCGAGATCGCCGCCCTCGATGCCGACGTGATCTCGATCGAGACCGCGCGCAGCCGGATGGAGCTGCTCGACGCGTTCGCCAGCTTCGCCTATCCGAACGAGATCGGCCCTGGCGTGTACGACATCCACAGCCCGCGCGTGCCCGCGGCCGAGGAGATGGTGCGGCTGCTGCGCATCGCGCGCCGGCGCATCCCAGCGGATCGGCTCTGGGTGAATCCGGATTGCGGTCTGAAGACGCGGCGCTGGGAGGAGGTGCGTCCAGCGCTTGCCAACATGGTCACGGCGGCGCGGACGCTGCGCGCCGAATTGGCTACGGAATGATCCACGGGGCACGCCGCTCCTCACCCTATCGCCCGCAGGCCGCCATGCCGCTCCGCAAGCGCAACATCGCCAAGATCACGCCCTTTGCGTATGCCTTCGAGGCGGGCATCGGCGGGCGCATGGCGGATGTCGGCCGCACGCTCGGCAGCCAGCGGATCGGCCTCGCGATCCAAACGATCGCGCCGGGACACTGGTCGTCGCGCCGCCACCGGCACCTGTTCCAGGAGGAGATCCTGGTGGTGATGGCGGGCAGCGGCACACTGCACCATGGCGACGAGCGCGTGCCCGTCGGGCCAGGCGACGCGGTGTGCTACCTGCCGGGCGATCCCGAGCCGCACGCCTTCGAGAACACCGGCGCCGAGGACCTCGTGATCTGGGCCTTCGGCGACCGTGTGCCGCACGAGGTCTGCGTCTATCCCGACCAGGGTGTCGCCTTCGTCGAGGGGCTCGGCGCGGACGTGCCGCTGGACGCGGCGCGGCCGAGCGATTGGACCGAGGAGCGGCGCGGCCGCTGAGCCGCGCTGCTACTGCCGCGTCAGCGTCACGCGGCAGCGGCGCTCGCCGAATCCGCCGGCGTCGAGCTGCACCTTCTGGACACCGCTGAACGCGATCTCGGTATCGGTGGCGCTGCCGACGAACGTGCCGTTGATGACCGTACGCGGCAGGGTGACGGAGGTCTCGAGCGTGAACCGGCCATCGCGGATCGTCGTCGTGCCCGTCTCGCGCCCGAACTCGCGCGAGCCGTCCGGTGTACGAACCGGTCGCCAGACAGTGAGCCGCGGGCCGTTGCGCAGTGCCATCGCGTCGGCCCGCACGGCACTCAGATTGGCCGACGGCAGCGCCTCGCAGCGCCAGTCGCCGCGATACGAGATCTCGGCCGCCGGCGAGATGCCTGGTACGGCAACCATGAGCAGGGCCGCGACGGTGACGATGCGACAGTCAAGCATGCGCAGCCCCCCTGCGGCGACCCCGGAGCCGCACGTTACGCCGGCGTGATGCCGGGCGCAAACCCGGGCGAGCGATCGGCGGCGCGCGTTGCGGCCCGATGCCCCGGCCGTCGCACGTCCGGTGCTCGCCGGTGAACTGTCCCGCTGAAAGCGGCGGTGGCGGTTCGGGTGCCCGGGCGCCCGCCGCTGCGCGATCCCGGGCCGGCGGTGGCGGTGCTCCGCCAAGGGCCTTGAAAGGGCCACGGCACCCGGCGCATGCCATTCCAGGGACGAGGCCAACAAGGGGGAGGACCAGGGCAAACGCATGCGTCGCGCCGCTCCCGCGTGGGACCGGCAATCATGCTGATACCGGGTCGGCTTGCTGTCGAAACGCGAGGCGGCGTGCGCGCGGCCTCAGGGCGGACCCGGACCAAACGCCCGCTCCAGCGCAGCCGAGCGACTGCACCGAACTCGGTGGAGCCTACAGATCCGCGTAGACGTGCCGCTCGGCGCGCGCGCCGGGATGCGTCACCGCACCCTCGTGCGCGGGGCCCACGAGCTGGGCGTATTTCCACAGCGCGCCCGAGGCGTAGATCGTCTCGCGCGGCTGCCAGAGCGCGCGCCGGCGGTCGAGCTCCTCGCCCGAGAGATCGACCTCCAGCGTGCCCTTCTCGGCGTCGATCACGATGCGGTCGCCGTTCTGCAGCAGCGCGATCGGCCCGCCGACCGCCGCCTCGGGCGTGACATGGCCGATGCAGAAGCCGCGCGTGGCGCCCGAGAAGCGGCCGTCGGTGATCAGCGCCACCTTGTCGCCCATGCCCTGGCCGTAGATCGCCGAGGTGGTGGAGAGCATCTCGCGCATCCCCGGCCCGCCCTTCGGCCCCTCGTAGCGGATCACGATCACGTCGCCCGGCTGGTAGGCGCGCGCCTGCACCGCGGCGAAGGCGTCCTCCTCGCAGTCGAAGCAGAGGGCGCGGCCCTCGAAGCGCAGCGACTTCATCCCCGCCACCTTCACGATCGCCCCGTCCGGGGCGAGGTTGCCGAACAGCCCGACCACGCCGCCCGTGGGCGAGAGCGGTGCCGACACCGGCCGCACGACATCCTGATCGGCCGGGAACACCACGTCGGCGTGGTTCTCCGCGATCGTCCTGCCGCTGACCGTCAGGCAGTCCCCGTGCAGCAGCCCGGCATCGAGCAGGGCCTTGATCACCACCGGCACGCCACCGATCCGGTGCACATCGGCCGCAACGTAGCGCCCGCCCGGCTTGAGGTCGGCGATGTAGGGCGTGCGCTTCATGATCGCGGCGACGTCGCGCAGCGTGAAGCGGATCCCCGCCTCGTGCGCGATCGCCGGCAGGTGCAGCGCGGCGTTGGTGCTGCCTCCCGTGGCACCCACCACCACGGCGGCGTTCTCCAGCGCCTCGCGCGTGACGATGTCGCGCGGGCGGATGTTCCGGCGGATCAGCTCCACCACCGCCTGGCCCGAGCGCAGCGCATAGACGTCGCGCTCCTCCACCGGCGCCGGCGCGCCGGCCGAGCCGGGCAGCGCGAGCCCGATCGCCTCGGAGACCATCGCCATGGTGTTGGCGGTGAACTGGCCGCCGCAGGCGCCGGCCCCCGGACACACCACGCGCTCCAGTTCCTCGAGCTCCGCGTCGCTCATCTTGCCGGCCGCGTGCTGGCCGACCGCCTCGAACACGTCGAGCACGGTGACGTCACGGCCGCGGAACTTTCCGGGCAGGATCGAACCTCCGTACATGAACACCGACGGCACATTGAGCCGCAGCATCGCCATCATCACGCCGGGCAGCGACTTGTCGCAGCCGGCAAGGCCCACGAGCGCGTCATAGCCGTGGCCGCGCACCGTGAGCTCGATCGAGTCCGCGATCACCTCGCGCGAGGCGAGCGAGGACTTCATCCCCTGGTGCCCCATCGCGATGCCGTCGGTGACGGTGATGGTGCAGAACTCGCGCGGCGTCGCTCCCGCCTCGGCCACGCCGCGCTTGGCACTCTGCGCTTGGCGGGCGAGCGCGATGTTGCAGGGGGCGGCCTCGTTCCAGCAGGTGGCGACGCCGACGAAGGGCTGCGCGATCTCCTCCTTCGACAGCCCCATCGCGTAGTAGTAGCTGCGGTGCGGCGCCCGGCCAGGCCCGACGGTCGAGTGCCGGCTCGGCAGGCGGCTCTTGTCCCAGGTCTCTGCGGCCATCGGGCGCTCCCTTCCCGTCTCCCGTTCCGTCTCAGACGGCGATGCGTGCCAGCGCCGCCTCCAGCCGAGCCTTCGCCTCGGCGGCGGCCGCGCGCTTCTCGCGGCTCTCCTCCACCACCTCCTCGGCCGCGCGGGCGACGAAGGCGGGATTGGACAGCTTGGCATCGAGCCGCTTCAGCTCCTCCGCCTGGCGCGCGATCTCCTTCGCGAGCCGCGCGCGCTCGGCCGCGAGGTCGATCACGTCGGCGAGCGGCAGCACGAGCGTGGCTTCGTCCAGCACCGCCTGGGCGGCCCCCTTCGGCACCTCGCCCGCGAGCGGCGCGACCTCGGAGAGACGCGCGAGCCGCAGCACCGCATCGCTCCATCGGCCGAGCCGCTCCAGCGTGGCCGGCGCGGCGTCCTTCAGCGCGAGCGGGATCGCGCGACCGGGCGGCACGTTGCTCTCGCTGCGGATGGTGCGCACCTCGGAGATCAGCCGCACCACCCAGTCCACCTCCGCCTCGGCGGCCGGATCGCGCGGCAGGGAGGCCGGATCGGGCCACGCCTCGACCATCAGGCTGCGCCCGCCCTCGCAGGGGCCGGGGCCGCGCTCGGCCATCGCGTGCCAGATCTCCTCGGTGACGAAGGGCATCACCGGGTGCAGCAGCGCGAGGATGGCGTCCAGCACGAAACCCGCGGTCGCGCGCGTCTCCGCACGCGCGTCTGCATCCGCGCCCGTGAGCGCGGGCTTGGCGAGCTCCAGATACCAGTCGCAGAACGTTCCCCAGACGAAGTGGTAGAGCCCGTTCGCGTAGGCATCGAATCGGAATTGCTCCAGCGCCTCGGTGGCCGCGCGCGCGGCCTCGGCGAGACGGCCGATGATCCAGCGGTTCAGCGTCGCGCGCGCCGATCCAGGATCCCAGCCCGGCACAGGGGCGCAGGCGTTCATCTGGCAGAACCGCGCCGCGTTCCAGAGCTTGGTGCCGAAATTGCGGTAACCCTCCACCCGGCTCGCGGAGAGCTTCACGTCGCGGCCCTGCGCCGCCATGGCCGTGAGGGTGAAGCGCAGCGCGTCCGCCCCGTAGCGCTCGATCAGGTCGAGCGGATCGATCACGTTCCCTTTCGACTTCGACATCTTCTGGCCGCGCTCGTCGCGCACCAGCGCGTGCACGTAGACGGTGCGGAACGGCACGTCGTTCATGAAGTGAAGCCCCATCATCATCATCCGCGCGACCCAGAAGAAGATGATGTCGAAGCCGGTGACCAGCACCTCGCCCGGGTAGTACTTGGCGAGCTCGGGCGTCCTCTCCGGCCAGCCGAGCGTCGAGAACGGCCAGAGGGCGGAGGAGAACCAGGTGTCCAGCACGTCCGGGTCGCGCCGGAGCTCGACCTCGTGACCGTATTTCTCCGCGGCGAGGCGTTTCGCCTCGGCCTCGTCGTGGGCGACGAAGATCTCGCCGTCGGGCGCGTACCAGGCCGGGATCTGATGCCCCCACCAGAGCTGGCGCGAGATGCACCAGGGCTGGATCTCGCGCATCCAGGCGAAGAAGGTGTTCTCCCACTGCCGCGGCACGAACTGCGTGCGCCCGGACTCGACCGCCGCGATCGCCGGGGCGGCCAGAGTCTTCGCGTCGGCGAACCACTGGTCGGTCAGATAGGGCTCGATCACGACGCCCGACCGGTCGCCGTGCGGAACCGTGTGGGTGTGCGGCTCGATCTTCTCGATCAGCCCCTGCGCTTCGAGATCGGCGACGATGCGCTTGCGCGCCTCGAACCGGTCGAGGCCGCGATACGCCGCCGGAATGGCGGGATCGTCGAGCAGCCTGGCGTCGCGGTCGAAGATGTTGACCACGGCGAGATCGTGCCGCCGGCCGACCTCGAAGTCGTTGAAGTCGTGCGCCGGCGTGATCTTCACGGCACCCGAGCCCTTGGTCGGGTCCGAGTACGCGTCGGCGACGATCGGCAGGCGCCGCCCGACCAGCGGCAGCAGCGCATGCCTGCCCACGAGGTCGCGGAACCGTTCGTCCTCGGGATGCACGGCGACCCCCGTGTCGCCCAGCATGGTCTCGGGCCGGGTGGTGGCGACGACGATGACGCGTCCCTCCTCGCCCTCGATCGGGTAGCGGATGTGCCAGAGATGCCCCTTCACCTCGCGGTTCTCGACCTCGAGGTCGGAGATCGCGGAGTGGAACTTCGGATCCCAGTTCACCAGCCGCTTGGCGCGGTAGATCAGCCCCCGGCGGTAGAGGCTGACGAACACCTCCGTCACCGCGCGGCTGAGCCCCTCGTCCATGGTGAAGCGCTCGCGCGGCCAGTCGAGCGAGGCGCCGAGGCGGCGGAGCTGCGCCGTGATCGTGCCGCCCGACTGCTCCTTCCACGCCCAGACGCGGCGGATGAACTCCTCGCGGCCAAGGTCCTGCCGCTTGATCCCCTGCTCGGCGAGCATCCGCTCCACCACCATCTGGGTGGCGATGCCGGCATGGTCGGTGCCCGGCATCCACAGCGCATCGTCGCCCGACATCCGCCGCCAGCGGATCAGCACGTCCTGCAAGGTGTTGTTGAGCGCGTGGCCCATGTGCAGCGAGCCGGTGACGTTCGGCGGCGGGATGACGATGCAATAGGGCCGCGCGTTGCTCTCGGGCCGGGCCGAGAACAGGCCGGACCTTTCCCACCGCCCGTAATGGCGCTGTTCCACCTCGGAATGCGGGAAGGTCTTGTCGAGCATGGCGGGCGGGGCGGTGTCCACGGCGTCTCCTGCGAGGGGCCGGGATTGGGCCGCGCGGCGTGGCCGCGCGTCAAGCCGGCGGGGCGAAACCCTGCCCCGCACAGGCACGTCCGGGCGCGCAGCTTCACCCGATCAGGCGGCTCCGCCGGATCGGGATCCGCGCTACCCGCGCGCGATGCGGTCGAGCTCGGCCTTCACCAGCCGCTCGACCAGCGGCGGCAGGTTCTCGTCCAGCCACGCCTTCAGCAGCGGGCGGATCTCCTCGCGCACCATCTGCTCCAGCGTGAGATTGGCGTAGCCGACCAGCGTCTCGGGCCGGGGCGGGATGGCGGCGGCGGCCCCCGTGGCGGCGCGCAGCGCGGCGAGCGAGGCGCCGGCAGCCCCGGCGGCGGCGGCGCCGATCAGCGCGGACTCCGCGACCGTCGGGGCGGGCGGCGGCTCCAGCACCGGTGGCGGTGGTGGCGGCGGCGGCGCGGCCACGACGGGCGGCGGCTCGGGCGGGGGCGCCGCCTTCGGCGGTGGGCGGTCCTCGGGCGCGAGCATGGTCTCGGTGAGGTCGAGCACCTCCTCCCCCGCCCCCCCGGGTGCCGCGGCGGCGGGCGTCTCGTCGTCGAGG
Source organism: Elioraea tepidiphila DSM 17972 (assembly GCF_000378465.1). Taxonomy (GTDB): domain Bacteria; phylum Pseudomonadota; class Alphaproteobacteria; order Acetobacterales; family Acetobacteraceae; genus Elioraea; species Elioraea tepidiphila. Next base: position 63,480 of record NZ_KB899922.1, on the reverse strand, counting down.
ATGCGCCGGATCGAGGCGAGGATGTCCTCCATCGACGGGTCTGGGGCACCCGGTGCGGTCTTGGGGGGCTCGGCCATGGGGGTCCTCCTCAGCTCAGCGCGGCGCCGGGATGTCGGTCCCGAACAGGCGGTTGCGCACCGAGCCGTAGTGATCGATCGGATCGTAGATCGCCACCGGCAGGTTCAGGTCGCGCGCGGTGAGCCGCCCCGCCGTCGAGGCGAGCGCGTAGGAGGCGATCACCACGTCGCGCGTGGCGCGCACCAGCGCGACGCGCGCATCGAGCAGTTCCTGCTCCGCGTTCAGCACGTCGAGGGTGGTGCGGCTGCCGACCAGCGCCTCGCGCTGCACGCCGTCGAGCGCGATCTCGTTGGCGCGTACCTGCGCCTGCAACGCGGAGATCTGCGCGCGACTCGCCGTCAGTGTCTCCCAGGCCCGGCGGGCGTTCTCGACCGCGACGCGCTGCGCGTCGGCCAGCACCTCGCGCGCCTGCTGCGCCTGCTGCTTGGCCTGGCGCACCCGGGCATGCTCCTGCCCGCCCTGGTAGATCGGCACCGACAGCGCGGCGACGATCTGGCTGCCGGTGGCGCGCGTGCCGGGCTGGGCGCTGTTATCGTTGCGGAACGTGCTCGCCTCCAGGTTCACGCTCGGCAGCAACTCGCCGAACACCACGTCCACATTGGCGATCGCGGCCTGCTCGTCGAACATCGCGCGCAGCACGCCCGGGCTGTTCGCCTCGGCCAGCCGGGCGGCCTCGTCCGCCGAAGTCGCCACCGGGCGGATCGGCGGCGGCGGCACCAGCGCCTGCGGCGGCTCGCCGATCACGCGCGCATAGGCCGCGCGGCTGTTCTGCAACTGGCCTTCGGCATTGGCGCGCTCGGAGCGGGCGCGCTCGAGCCGCGCCTCCGCCTGGGCGACATCCGTGCGGGTGATCTCGCCGACCCGGAACCGGTCGCGCGCCGCCTGGAGCTGGCGCGTCAGCACGCGCACGTTGTTCTCGGCCAGCCGCAGCACCTCCTGGTTCTGGATCACGTTCACATAGGCGGTGATCGCGTCCAGCAGCACCTGCTGTTCGGTGGCGATCAGGTTGGCGCGCTCGGCCATCACCTGGCTCTCGGCGCGGCGGGTCTGCGCCACGGTGCGGCCGCCGCGATAGAGCGGCTGGACCACGGTGGCGCTGCCGGAGAGCAGGTTGCGCTCGGCGTCCAGCCGCGCGCCGGTGCGGGTGTTGGTGGTGGTGCCGTCGGCGTAGCCCGCGCGGCCCTGCAGCGTGACCGTCGGCCGCCAGCCGGACAGCGCCTGCGGCACGTTCTCGTCGGTCGCGCGCAGCCGGGCGCGCGCGGCCTGGAGCGTGGGGTTGTTGGCGTAGGCGGCCGCCAGCGCCTCCTGCAAGGGCTGCGCGGCGACCGGCGCGCCGGACAGCGCGGCGAGCACGAGCGCGCCCGCGAGCCAGCCCCCTGCCCGTCCGACCCCGCACACAGCCCCTGCCACGACCCGGGTCCTTCTCCGCTCGCGCATCGTCAGCACCGCACTCCCGTCTGGCATGGACAGATGAACGATCCGTGCAGGACCGCCCCGAGGGACGTCAATACGCCGGGACCGTGGGGTCGATCTGCGACGACCACGCGTCGATCCCGCCGCGCAGGTTCACGGCCTGTGCCACTCCCTGCGCGCGCAGCCAGTATGTCACGCGCAGACTCCGGCTGCCATGATGGCACAGCACAACCAGGGGCACGTCACGCGGAAGTTCGGCCACCCGCGCCGGGATCTCGCGCATCGGCACCGCGAGCGCGCCGGGAAACGCGGCGAGGGCGACCTCCCACGGTTCGCGCACGTCCAGCACCGCATGCGGCTGGCCACCCGCGCGCCAGGCGGCAAGCGTCCCGACGTCGATCTCCAGCGCCTCGCCTGCCACCGCTCAGAACACGAAGCCGCGCCTGCGGCGGAACTCGGGCAGCACTGGCGTGCCGGCATCGAAGAGCGGCAGGCGCGTCGTGGTGCCGGCCACGCGCACGAGGCGCACCGCCACCCCGAGCACCCCCGGGCGACCCGATGCCTCGACCGTGACCAGCCGCCCACCCTCGACGAGCTGGGCGGGGATCGCCTCGGGGATGGTCTCGACCGCGCCCTCGATCAGGATCACGTCATAGGGCGCCTCGGCGGCCCAGCCATCGGTCACCGGCCCGCCGACCACGCGCACGGACGTCGCCCCGACCGCGGCGAGCGTGGCGCGCAGCCGCTCGACCGGCTCGCCCGGCGCGTCCAGCGCCACCACCGAGGCGGCGAGCCGCGCGAGCAGGGCGGCGCCGTACCCGGCGCCGGCGGCGACCACCAGCACGCGGCTGGTCTCCTCCACCTCGGCGGCCTGCACCAGCCGCGCGAGCACCATCGGCTCCATCAGCGCGCGGCCGGGTGCGACCGGCACATCCTCGTCGAGATAGGCGAAAGCCCGCCGGTCCGCGGGCAGGAAGCGCTCGCGCGGCAGGTCGAGCATGGCGGCCAGGATGCGAGGGTCCGTCACCTTGTTGGGACGGAGCTGGCCCTCGACCATGTTGAGTCGGGCCCGGGCGAAGTCCATCTGTGGCTCCCGTTGGTGCGGGGCGGGTTATAGGGTGCGCGGGTGCGCCGCAACAAGGTGCGCCGCGCGGGCGTGCTTGACCCGCTTCGGGCCGCGCCCTATGGACCGCGCCTCGGCTGCGTCCGGCCCGGTGGCAGAGTGGCCATGCAGGGGACTGCAAATCCCCGTACGTCGGTTCGATTCCGGCCCGGGCCTCCAGCCGCGACAGGGCGCGCGCCGCGCTTGCGTGGGGCGGGTCGGTGATCTATGACGCCGCCGGGCACTGGTCCCCGATAGCTCAGTTGGTAGAGCAGCGGACTGTTAATCCGCGTGTCGCTGGTTCGAGTCCAGCTCGGGGAGCCACCTTCCGCACTCCGCAACGACAGGTCGGACGGTGATCGGCGAGTTCGTTCGCCGCGAAACGCACCGAGGCCTCGATCCAGTCGCGCGAGGCGGCCGCACGAATGTCGAGCGTCAGCACGCGCGGCAAGGCGGCGAACAGCGATGCCTGCGGGTCCTCGCTGTCGAGGAAGCCGCAGATCATGTGCACGCCAGCACCGCCGCCGCCATGCACGATGCGCGCAAGCCCGCCTTCCGAACCAGATGCGATCAGCGCATCCGCGCCCACCGGCACAAGCCCGGGCCCGCTCGCCATCACGTGCTCGTCGTTGCGCGTCAGCAACGCGATCTCGCCCGCGCGCAGGCGGACCGGCCTTTCGCCCACGACCGAAAGATCGAGCTCGCCCTCGATGATCACGTGATACGCGATCACCCGCGCCGGCCGCTCGAGGAACGGCCTCCACTCCGCCGCGGTCAGGCGCGAGCGCACCGCCCACGGCGCGCTGAACCGCGCATCGACGAACACGCCGCCCGAGAGGCGCACCGAGCGCAGCACGGCCGAAAGCGGATCCGTCATCGCATCCATCCTGCTGTTCCGGACGCGCGGCCAGATGATCCGGCTTCGCAGTCATTCCGGCGCGGGGCTCGGTGCCGTATCCAAGGTCCCGCAATGGCCGCCTTCGCCACACACGCCCCGCACCGCGATCGTCTCGCCTCCGTCCAGGCCATGTCGTCCCGGCACGGCAGCGGATCACGCGCGTGTTTCGGCGGTGTTGCAGCATCGTGCTGCGCGCGAGGCGGTCCGGCTACGAAACGGCGATCACGATGACCACCACCACCGCTCCCTCCCCGCCCGATCTCGCCGCGATCAAAGAGCGCCCGCAAGCCACGAATCCGCCCGCCGGGCTGCGCTCGCCGGCGCTCCGGGGCACCGAGGCGCGGCTGAAGGAGCTGTTCCCCGGCCAGTGGGTGCAGGCCACGACCCAGACCTTCACCTTCCGCGACCGCTCGGCCGCGCATTGGCTGGACGTGTTCCGCACCTGGTACGGGCCGACCAACCGGACCTCCGCCGCCCTCGATACCGCGGGCCAGATCGCGCTGGAGGCCGATCTGCTGGCGCTTGCCGGGGAGCACAACCGCGGCGGGCCGGACGCGCTGATCGTCCCGTCGCCCTACCTCGAAGCGGTGATCATGAAGGCGTAGCCCCTCGGGGCCGGCCGGGCGGACGCCGCCCGGCCGCACCTAGCAGGCGTCATCGCGCCGCGCTTGCGCTAGGCTGTCGTGGTCGGCCATGCTGCACCGCAGCAACCATGACAGTGATGCTGCCATTCCAGCGCCTGCCGCTCGCGCGGTTCCTGCGCCCGGCCTCGGTGGCGGTGATCGGCGACGATCCCGCCGCCGCTGTCGTGCTGGCGAGTCTCCGCGCCGGCGGCTTCGCCGGCCCGATCCATGCCGCGGCCACGCCCGACGATTTGCCCGAGACCCCGGACCTGGCCGTGGTCGCCACGCCGGCCCCGCCCGAGTCCCTGCTCGCCGGGCTGGCCGCACGCGGCACGCCGGCGGCGATCCTGACGGGCCCGGCACCGGTCGCGCCCGGCCCCCGGCCGCGCTTCCTCGGCGGGCATGCGCTCGGCGTGATCGCGCCGGCGCAACGGCTGAACGCCTCGCTCGTCGCGGCGATGCCGAAGCCGGGCCCGCTCGCGCTCGTCGGCCAATCGCGCGGCTTCGCCCGCGCCGTGCTCGACCACGCCGCCGCGCACGGGCTCGGCTTCAGAGCCGTGATCGGGCTCGGCCGCAACGACGATCTCGGCTTCACCGACGCGCTCGACTGGCTGTCGCGCGACCCGGGGACCAGCGCGATCCTGCTGGAGGTCAGCCGGATCAAGAACCGCCGCGGCTTCCTCTCGGCCGCCCGGGCCGCCGCGCGCGGCCGCGCCGTGGTGGCGATCCGCACCGCGCCGGACGCGGCAGAGCCGCCCGATCTGCCCGAAGACGCGGTGTTCGCCGCGGCGCTCCGCCGCGCCGGCATCCTCTGCGTCGAGGGGCTGGATCCGATGCTGGCGGCCCTCTCGACGCTCACGCGCGCCGGCCCGCTGCGCGGAGAGCGGATCGCGGTCGTCTCGGGAACGCGCGCGCTCGCGGCCCTGGCGGGCCGGGCGCTCTCCGCACAAGGGATCGCGCTTCCGCCCCCGCCCGCGGCGGCGGCCGAGGCGCTCGGCCTGCTGGTTCCCCCCGGCAACGCCCGGGCCAACCCGCTGATCATCGCCGATGACGCCCCGCCGAACCGGCTCGCCGAGGTGGCCGCCGCACTCGCCGGGCTGCCGGGCGCGGCCGATGCCGTGATCGCGGTGCATGTGCCCGACCCGGATGCGGGCGGGGTCGCGAGCCCGGCGGCCGAGGCGCTGGCGACGGCCTCGGCGATGCCGCGCCGGGTGCCGCTGCTGGCCGTCTGGCCCGGCGAGAGCGGGGCCGATCGCCGCCGGCTCGACGAGGCCGGGATCCCTGCCTTCCCGACGCCGGAGCGTGCGGCCGCCGCCGCCGCGCTGCTGGTCGAGCACCGCCGCGCCCGCGAGGCCGCCCGCGAACTGCCGCCGCGCACCGTGCTCGCCGCCACGCCTGACCGCGAGAGCGCGCGTCGCGTCATCGCCGGCGTGCGCCGCGCCGGGCGGCTGACGCTGACCGAGGACGAGGCCTTCGCCGTGCTCGCGGCCTACGGCATCCCGACCGTGCCGAGCCGGGTCGCGCGCGATCCTGCCTCGGCCGGCGCCGCTGCCGCAGCGCTCGGCTTCCCGTGCGTGCTGAAGATCCGCTCGCCCGACCTGCCCCACAAGACCGCGGTGGGCGGCGTCGCGCTCGACCTCGACACCGAGACGGCGGTGCGCGCGGCCGCCGAGGCGATGGCCGCGCGGGTCGCGCGGCGCGCGCCCGAAGCCCGCCTGGCCGGGTTCCTGGTGCAGCGCCAGGTCGGACGGCGCGATGGCCAGGAAATCGCGATCCGGCTCGGCCGCGACCGCATGTTCGGCGCCGCGATCGGCTTCGGCCTCGGCGGCACCGCCTCCGCCGTGCTCGGCGACCAGGCGGTCGGCCTGCCGCCGCTCAATCTCGCCCTCGCCGGCGAGCTGATCGGGCGGAGCCGGGTCGCCGCGCTGCTCGGCGGCTACCGCGACCGCCCGGCCGTGGACCGCGCCGCGCTCGCCGAGGTGCTGGCGCGGATCAGCCAGCTCGCGGTGGACTGGCCGGAGATCGCCGCGCTCGACGTCAATCCGCTGATGGCCGGGCCGAGCGGGGTGATGGCGGTCGATGCCTGGATCGCGCTCGATCCCGCGCCCGTCTCAGGCACCGCGCACCTGGCGATCGCGCCCTATCCGGCCGAGCTCGAGGAGAGCGTGCGGCTGCTCGACGGGCGCACCGTCACGCTCCGGCCGATCCGGCCGGAGGACGCCGAGGCGCATGCGGCGTTCTTCGCGAAGCTCTCGCCCGAGGATGTGCGCCGGCGCTTCTTCGCGCCGATCGCCGCCCTCTCGGCCGAGCAGATCGCGCGCATGACGCAGATCGACTACGACCGCGAGATGGCCTTCATCGCCACCGCGCCGGGGCCGGACGGGGTGGCGGAGACGCTCGGCGTGGTGCGGATCGTGCGCGAAGCGGCCGAGCCGTCGGGCGAGTTCGCCGTGGTGGTGCGCTCCGACCTGAAATGGCTCGGGCTCGGCAAGCTGCTGATGGAGAAGGCGATCGGCTGGGCGCGCGCGCAGGGGCTGCGCGCGATCACGGGCGAGGTGCTGGCCGAGAACCGGCCGATGCTGCGCTTCGTCGAGAAGCTCGGTTTCACCCTCGCCCGGCACCCGGACGATCCGGAGCTGCTGACCGCGCGGCTCGAGCTCTGATCCGGACGTTCAGCCGCGCGCCGCGCGCACCAGCTCGCGCACCCGCGCCGCCGCGGCCCCGCCCTTGAGCGCGTCGCGCCAGAGCGCCTCGGCGACCTTCTGGTGCGTCGCCAGAGCCTCGTCGGCGCCGGTGATCATCGCCACGCCGGTCTGCGCCGCCGGGTGAACCTCGAGCCGGAACGGATTGATCGCCAGATAGGCGCGCTCGCGCGAGCGCAGGATCCGGAAGGCGCCGTTCGGCTCGCTCGGGCCCATCAGCCCGAGCTGCACGCCGATCGGCTCTGCCTCCATCAGCGCGGCGATGTTCTCGACCTCGGCCATCGCCACGGCGCGGGCCTGGGCGCGCGCGCGCTCGGACACCGGGACGCCCGCGCCGACCCCGCCCTCGAGGAAGCGCTGGAGCGAGCTCACCGTCAGGATCGCGATGATCGAGGGCCGGCGCGCCTGATAGACCTTCTTGCGGCTTTGCAGGATGCCGAGCAGCTGATCGGACTGCACCCGCAGGGCAGCCCGCTCGGCCCCGGCCGTGTCGGCCGCCTCGGCCAGCACCTCGGCGAGCGCCGAGTCATAGGCATCCGAGGTCACGAGATAGGGCGGCTGGCCCGCCACCTGGAGAATCTGGTCCGTGCTCTCCTCGATGACACGGATGCGGTCAAAATAGACGGTGGCGCGCGCGACGTACTCGACGCCGATGCCGAGCAGGCTCAGCGGCGAGATCTTCAGCAGTTCCGCCAGCCGCTTGATCGTGTCGAGCTTGATGACCTCGCCCTTCTCGTAGCGGTACAGGGCGGCGCGGCTGACGCCGAGTCGGGCAGCGATCTCCTCGGCACGGAGCCCGGATTCCAGCCGGTACTGCCGAAGCTGCTGGCCGATCTCGGTGAAGCGCATCGTCATTGTCTCCCGGGCGGAGCCGCGCCCTCGGCTGGACGGGACGCCGTCTCACTCCTGAGGCGATCCTCTCAGGACAAGAAATACGCCCCGTCGCGACTCGCTTCAAGGGCGCAATATCGTCCCATGCCGCAATCGCACCGGTTGCATCCGTCTCACCCCTCCGCGACCTTGGACGCGGCGAGCGTCTCGATCGCCTGGACCATCGCCGAATGGTCGAGATCCGCCCCTCCGGCCGCCGCGACGGCCGAGAACATCTGCTGCGCGATCGCCGTATTGGGCAGGCTCATGTTCATCTCGCGCGCCGATTGCAGCGCGAGGTTCAGGTCCTTCTGGTGCAGGCGGATGCGGAAGCCGGGCGCGAAGGTGCGCTTGATCATCCGCTCGGCATGCACCTCGAGGATGCGGGAATTGGCGAAGCCGCCCATCAAGGCCTGCCGCACCTTGGCCGGATCGGCGCCCGCCTTTGCCGCAAACACAAGGGCTTCCGAGACGGCCTGAAGGTTGAGCGCGACGATGATCTGGTTCGCCACCTTGCAGGTCTGCCCCGCGCCGTTGCCGCCGACCAGGGTGATGTTCTTGCCCATCGCCTCGAACAGCGGCTTGGCCCGCTCGAACGCCGCCTCGGGGCCGCCGACCATGATGGTCAGCGCCGCGTTCTTCGCCCCCACCTCGCCGCCCGAGACCGGCGCGTCCAGATAGTCGCAGCCCTTCGCGTTGATGCGCTCGGCGAACGCCTTGGTCGCGGTCGGCGAGATCGAGGACATGTCGATCACCAGCGTGCCGGGCTTCAGTCCCTCGGCGACGCCGCCCGGGCCGAACAGCACGTGCTCGACATCGGGGGTGTCGGGCACCATCAGGATCACGACCTCGGCGGCGGCGGCCACCGACTTCGCGTCCGGCACCACCGTGGCCGCTTCGCGGATCTCGTCGGTGAGGCTCCTGCGCTCCGGCACGATCAGCTCGTGCCCCGCCTTCTTCAAATTGAGCGCCATCGGGCGGCCCATGATGCCGAGGCCGATGAATCCGATCTTCATGCGTGTCTCTCCCCTTGTCGGTGGCGCGGCCGTCAGCCGCGATAGGGCTTGAACCAGCCGAGCCCGGCCTCGGTCTCGCCCTTCGGGCGGTACTCGCAGCCGATCCAGCCCTGGAAGCCCAGGCGGTCGATCGCCTCGAACAGGAACGGGTAGTTGATCTCGCCCGTGCCGGGCTCGTGGCGGCCCGGCGTGTCGGCGAGCTGCATGTGCGCGATGAGCGGCAGGTGCTTCTCGATCGCCGGCGTCAGATCCCCCTGCATGACCTGGCGATGGTAGATGTCGAACTGGATCTTCAGGTTGGGCGCGCCGACCTCCGCGATGATCGCCGCCGCCTCCTCGGTGTGGTTCAGGAAGAAGCCCGGGATGTCGCGGGTGTTGATCGGCTCGATCAGCACGGAGATGCCGGTCTTGGCCGCGGCCTCGGCGGCGTGACGCAGGTTTTCGAGATAGGTCGCGCGCATCGCCTCGCGGTCGGCGCCCTCGGCGACCAAGCCGGCCATCGCGTGGATCTGCTTGCACCCCAGCGCATCGGCGTATTCCAGCGCCTTCGCGACGCCGGCGCGGAACTCCGCCTCGCGCCCGGGCTGGGCGGCGAGCCCGCGCTCGCCCTTCGACCAGTCGCCGGGGACGGTGTTGAACAGCACCACCTCCAGCCCGACCGCGCGCGCCGCCTGGGTCACTTCGCCGGGGCTGTAGTCGTAGGGGAACAGGAACTCGACCGCGCGGAAGCCCGCGACCGCGGCGCGCTCGAAGCGCTGGAGGAACGGCGCGTCCGTGAACATCATCGACAGGTTGGCGGCGAATTTCGGCATGGTCTTTCCCCGATTCAGGCGCGCGTGGCGCCGTAATAGAGCATCGCGGTGTGCTTGGCTTCGGCGAAGAACAGCCAGCGCTCGACCAGCGCGCCGGCGAGGGCCAGCACCGCGGCGATCGCCCCGGCGAGGCTGTGCAGCGGCTGGGCGGTCGCGAGCGCGATCACCACGAAGGCCGCCGGCAGCACGATGCCGCCGATCACCGCGATCACGCGCAGCCGGCCGGCGTGCTTGCGCGCGATGCGGAACCCCATCTCCTTGGTGACGAAGTTCTCGCCCGTGTGCGGCGGATCGAGCAGGCGGACCTTGCCGATCCGTCCCAGCCCCGTGGCGGTCTCCGGGGTGCTTGCGCCCGGAACGACCTCGAGGAAGGCCCAGTAGCTGCGCTTGACCCACCACGCGGCGGCGAGCGCCACGATCGCGGCGATGCCGACCGGGCCCGCTGCCGCGTCGCCGAACGCGCCGAGCACCGCGAAGGCGAGCGCGAGCCCGGTCGCCGCCGCCAGCGCGAGATAGCCGGGCACCGTCCAGTGATTGCACCAGGCGTGGATCGGCTTCAGCGAGCGGTAGATCATCGCGGTGCAGAACACGGTGGCGATCGCACCGGCGGCGGTCAGCAGCCCGAGCACCGCGAGCGTGCCGCGCCCGGGATCGAAGAAGGTGAACAGCAGCGCGAGCAGTCCCGCCGGAAGGTAGGTCGCGACCGCGGCCACGCCCTCGCGCGAGAGCCACGAGCTCCGCCACTGGCTGAACGCGCGCCACGCCCGCTCCGGATGGCCGAGATGCAGCGTCGAGGACAACAGCCCGGCGGTGATCAGGCCGAGCGCGAGCCCGAAGCCCACGAGCCCGAGCCAGAGCGAGGGCAGGATCGCGCCGAAGGCCGCGAGCAGCGCGAGTGTCGCGAGCAGGCCATAGCCCGCGCCAGACGCGACGGTGAAGACGATGACGGAGGGAGCGGGATGCACGGGATCAGCGCGACAGCATGCGGTCGACCCAGCCGAGGAAGCCCGAGAGCCCCTCGGTCGCGGGTTCGGCCGGTTGCACGGGTGGGGCCGGCTTGCCGGGGCGCGGCGGCAGGTACTTGTTGACCGGTCTGTAGCCGAGCTCCGGCATCAGGTCGTAGCCGCCACGCTCGGCGACCAGCCGCGAGACCGCGCTGTCCGGATCGCCGAGATCGCCGAAATGCCGCGCATGCGCCGGGCAGGTGGAGACGCAGGCCGGGACGCGGTCGGGCTCGGGGATCGTCTCGTTGTAGATCCGATCGACGCAGAGGGTGCATTTCTTCATCACCCCCTCGTCCTCGTCGTACTCGCGCGCGCCGTAGGGGCAGGCCCAGGAGCAGAGCTTGCAGCCGATACAGGTATCGGGGTTGACCAGCACGATCCCGTCCTCGGCACGCTTGTAGGACGCGCCCGTCGGGCAGACGGTGACGCATTCCGGTTCGTCGCAGTGCAGGCAGGAGCGCGGGAAGTTGACGGTGCGCCCTGCCCTGCCCTCGCCCGCCTCGAAGCTGTGGACGCGGTTGAACCAGACGCCGGTCGCGTTCGGGCCGTAGGGATCGAGATCGGTCAGCGGTGCCGAGTGCCCGCCCGCGTTCCATTCCTTGCAGTTCACCGCGCAGGCATGGCAGCCGACGCAGGTGTCGAGATCGATGACGAGGCCGAGACGTTTCGTCGGCGTGGTATAGCTGGTCATTCCGCGGCGACCTTGCGGCGTTCGGGGCTGCGGCCGAACTGCGCGCCGTAGCGCAGGATGCCCGGCGCGTGGCCGAGCCCGGGCAGCTTCGCGAGCGCGGGCAAGCCGGGCTCGGTGGCGGACGGCGCGGCGGCGGCCTTCTCGACGCGCACGCGCAGGTCGTACCACGCCGCCTGTCCCGTGATCGGGTCGGCGTTCGGCAGCTTGCCGTCCGGCAGCATCTCGCTGATCAGGTGGTTCAGCAGGAACCCGTGCGTGGCCTCGCGCGCGGATGTGTGGAGGTTCCAGGCGCCGGCGCGCTTGCCGATCGCGTTCCAGGTCCAGACCGTGTGCGGCTCCACCCCCTCCATGAGCCGCACCCGCACGGTGATCTTGCCGTGATGCGAGGTGACGTGCACCCAGTCGTCATCGGCGATGCCGAGCGCCTCGGCCGTGCCGCGGTTCATGTAGAGCCGGTTCTCGCCGTGGATCTGGCGCAGCCAGGCGTTCTGGCTGCCCCAGGAGTGGTACATCGCCGCCGGCCGTTGCGTCACGGCATGGAGCGGGAAGGCCGCGTCGGAGACCATCTGTCCCTCGAAGGGCGGGTGCCATTCGGGCAGCGGATCGCACTGCGTCGCCACCCGCTCGCGCACATGCTCGGGCGGCTGGATCGGCCCGTGGCCACGCGCGGCGAGCCGGAAGCGCTGCAACGGCTCGACATAGAGCTGGAGCACGATCGGCTCGGGCTTGCCGATCAGCCCGAAGGCGACGGCGTGATCGAGATACGCCTTGTTGGCGAACTTGAAGAACAGAGCCTCGTGGGGGAGTTCGTAGTGCCAGAACCCGCCATTGGCGATGTAGCGCTCGAGCTGCTTCGGGTTCGGGGCACCCTTGCCGTGACTCGTCCCGTCCGCCCCGCGCCAGCCGGCGAGCGGGCCGATGCCGGGGGCCCGCTCGTGGTTGACGATGTAGTCGGCATAGCCGCCCGGGAATTTCGGCGCGCCGTCCTCGGTCACCATGCCCGGCAGGCCGAGCCGCGCGCCAAGCTCCAGCAACACGTCCTGGAACGGACGCACGTCGCGGTCGGGGGCGACGACCGGATGGCGGATCGCGTCGCCCGGCCCCTCGGGCTTGCCGATCGGGCGATCGAGCAGCGAGATGCAGTCGTATCGTTCCAGATACGTGGTATCGGGCAGGATCAGATCGGCATAGGGCACGGTCTCGCTGAAGAACGCGTCCGAGTAGATGATACGCGGGATCTTGTACGTGCCGTCGGCGTGCTTGTCGGTCAGCATCGCGACCGTCCCGGCGGCGTTCATGGCCGAGTTCCAGGCCATGTTCGCCATGTACATGAACAGCACGTCGATCGGGTACGGCTCGCCCGCCCAGGCGTTGCGGATGACGAGATGCATCAGCCCGTGGGCGGCGATCGGCGCTTCCCAGGAATAGCCCTGATCGAGCCGCACCGGTCGGCCGTCAGATTCCACCAGCAGGTCCTCGGGACCCATCGGGAAGCCGAGCGGCGGGCGCGGCATCGGCTTGCCCGGCGCCAACTCCCCAGGCTTGCCGCCGGGGCGGATGGGCGGCGGGGTGGGACGCGGATAGGGCGACTTGTAGCGCCACGATCCGGGCGTATCGATCGCGCCGAGCAGCAATTGCAGCAGATGCAGCGCGCGGCAGGTCTGGAAGCCGTTGGCGTGCGCGGAGATGCCGCGCATCGCGTGCAGCGACACGGGCCGGCCGATGAAGCGGTCATGCGTCACACCGCGCCAATCGGTCCATGCCTGCTTGATCTCGATGCGCTCGTCGAAGGCCACGCGTGCAAGCTCGGCCGCCAGCCCCCGGATCTCGTCCGCCGGCAGGCCGGTGATCGGGGCGGCCGCATCCGCCGCATAGCGCTCGTCGAGATAGCGCTCGGCCATCAGCGCGAACACGGGCTTCGCACGCCGCCCGTCCGCGAGTGTCGCGGCCTGCGCGAGCGACGGCCGCACGCCCTCGGCGTTCCACGGCCGCACCGTGCCGCCCCGGTCGAGCACCAGCGGCGTGCCCGAATCGTCGCGCGCGAACAGCCCGTCATCGGCCGCGCGCGGATCGTCGATCACCAGCCAGCCGGCATTGGTGTAGTCGGCGAGGAAGTCGAGATCGACGCGCCGCGCCTTGAGCAGCTCATGCACCAGCGCCAGCACCAGGGCGCCGTCGGTGCCCGGGCGGATCGGCACCCAGCGATCGGCGATCGCGGAATACCCGGTGCGCACGGGGTTCACGGAGATGAAGGTCGCACCCCGCTTCTTGAGCTCCGCGAGCCCCATCTTGATCGGGTTGCTGTCGTGATCCTCGGCGACGCCGAACATCAGGAACAGCTTGGCGCGCTCGAAATCGGGCTCACCGAATTCCCAGAACGAGCCACCCAGCGTGTAGAGCCCGGCTGCCGCCATGTTGACAGAGCAGAACCCGCCATGCGCGGCGTAGTTCGGCGTGCCGTACATCTGCGCCCACCAGCCGGTGAGCCCCTGGCTCTGGTCGCGGCCGGTGTAGAAGGCGAGCTTGCGCGGGTCCTTCTCGCGCGCCTCGCGCAGCCAGGACTCGGCGATCGCCAGCGCCTCGTCCCACGCGATCTCGGCGAATTCGCCGGAGCCGCGCTCGCCCACGCGCTTCAACGGCTTCCTCAGCCGCGCCGGGGAGTAGTGGTTCATGATCCCGGCCGAGCCCTTGGCGCAGAGCACGCCCTTGTTCACCGGGTGGTCGCGGTTGCCCTCGATGTAGCGGACCTGCCCGTTCTTCAGATGCACGCGGATGCCGCAGCGGCAGGCGCACATGTAGCAGGTGGTGCACTTCACCTCGTCCGAGACGGGTGGCGAAGGATCGAGGCGTTCCATGCGGGGGTCCTGAGGGGTCCGGCGCCGGACGCTAGGTGCTGGGGCGCCGGGCGTCAAATGCCCCCGCGTGGCTTTTCGCGACGGCCCCCGGCGGCTAGGGTCGTCGATCCACCGGAGGAGCGCGATGACATCCTGGTCGCCCGAGTTTTCCACCCGCCCCGAGGTTCTGGGCACGTTCGGCGTGGTCGCGTCCACGCACTGGATCGCCTCCGCGGTCGGCATGGGCGTGCTCGAGCGCGGCGGCAACGCGTTCGACGCTGCGGTGGCCGCGGGGTTCACGCTCCAGGTCGCCGAGCCGCACCTGAACGGCCCCGCGGGTGATGTGCCGATCATCATCCACAGCGCGCGCGAGAATCGCCAGCGCGTGATCTGCGGCCAGGGCCCCGCACCGGCGGCCGCGACGGTGGCGAAGCTGCGCGACGAGCTGGGGCTGGAGCTGGTGCCCGGCACCGGGCTGCTGCCCGCGGTGGTGCCCGGCGCGTTCGACGCCTGGATGCTGATGCTGCGCGATCACGGCACGATCTCGGTCGCCGAGGCGCTGGCTCCCGCGATCGGCTATGCGCGCGACGGCGTGCCGCTGGTACCGCGCATCCCGGCGACCATCGCCACGATGCAGCCGCTGTTCGAGCAGGAGTGGACGACCTCCGCCGCGGTGTTCCTGCCGGGCGGCGCCGTGCCCGCGCCCGGTTCCCTGTTCCGCAACAGGGCACTCGCCGAGACCTATGCGCGCATCGTGCGCGAGGCCGAGGCCGCCGGATCGGACCGCGTGGCCCAGATCGATGCCGCGCGCGCGGCCTGGTATCGCGGCTTCGTCGCCGAGGCGATCGACCGTTTCGTGCGCATGTCCGAGGTCATGGACGTCACCGGGCGGCGGAACCGCGGGCTGCTGACCGCCGACGACCTCGCCCGCTGGTCGGCCTCCTACGAGGACCCGCTCGCCTACGACTATCAAGGCGTGAGGGTGCTGAAATGCGGCGTCTGGAGCCAGGGGCCGACCTATCTGCAAACGCTCGCGCTGCTCAAGGGCTTCGACCTCGCGGCGATGGGCCCGACCTCGGCCGCGTTCCTGCACACCGTGATCGAGGCGCAGAAGCTCGCCTTCGCCGACCGCGAGGCGTGGTATGGCGACCCCGGCTTCGTCGATGTCCCGATCGCGCATCTTCTCTCCGACGGCTACAACGACGCGCGCCGGAAGCTGATCGGCGAGCGCGCGTCGATGGAACTGCGTCCCGGCGCGGTGCCGGGCCGCGCGACACCCTGGGTCGATCACGCGGCCAAGGACCGTTCGGCGGCGAGCTACGGTTCCAACACCGGCGCCGGCGAGCCGACCGTCGCGCGGCTCGGCGCGGTGGGCGGTGACACCTGCCATGTCGACGTGATCGACCGGCACGGCAACATGGTCTCGGCCACACCGTCGGGCGGGTGGCTGCAATCGAGCCCGGTGATCCCGGAACTCGGCTTCCCGCTCGGCACGCGCGGACAGATGTTCTGGCTGCGCGAGGACCATCCGAACGGCCTCGCCCCGCGCAAGCGGCCGCGCACGACGCTCAGCCCCTCGATGGCGCTGAAGGACGGCAGGCCGTGGATGGCCTACGGCACGCCGGGCGGCGAGCAGCAGGACCAGTGGTCGCTCGCGATGCTGCTGCGCATGGTGCATCACGGGCTGAACATCCAGCAGGCGATCGATGCGCCGGGCTTCCACTCCGAGCACTGGCCGTCCTCGTTCTGGCCGCGCCCGGCGCGCCCGGGCCGCGTGGTGATCGAGGAGCGTTTCGGCGAGACGGTCGCGGGCGAACTGCGCGCGCGTGGCCACGCGGTGGAGGTCGGCGGGCCGTGGAGCGAGGGGCGCCTCTCGGCCGCGCGCAGCGAGGGGGGCGTGCTGAAGGCGGGGGCGAACCCGCGCGGCATGCAGGGCTACGCGGTCGGACGCTGAGACGCGCGTGACGGAACAGCCGCCGCGGCTCACGCCACCCGCGCTGTTCCTGCTCTGGGCCGCGATCGCCGTGCAGGGCTTCGGCGGCACCCTGCCCTTCGCACGCCGCGAGCTGATCGAGCGACGACGCCTGCTCACCGAGGCCGAGTTCGCCGAGCTTCTGGCGCTCGGGCAGATCCTGCCCGGACCGAACGTGATCAACCTCTCGGCCGCATTCGGCGACCGTCACGCCGGCTGGGCGGGGGCGGCGGCCTCGGTCGCCGGCATGGTGGTGGTGCCGATGCTGATCGCGATGGCGCTCGCGAGCCTGGTCGGTGCGGCGGCGACGCGGCCGGAGGTGCAGTCCGCGCTGCTCGGCATGGCGGCGGCGGCGGCGGGGCTGCTGATCGGCACGGCGTGGCGCATGGCCAAGCCGATGCGCACGCTGGTGCCGAGTGTCGCGGTGGCGGCTTCGATGTTCGTCGCGATCGCCCTGCTGCGCCTGCCGCTGCTGGCCGTACTGCTGGTCGCACTCCCCGTCACGCTGTGGGTGCACGGCGTCTTCCGCCGTGGCGGGCTGACATGAGCCTGCTCGCGCAGCTCGTGCTGACCGCGCTCGGGCTCTCGCTGCTTGCGGTCGGCGGCGCGGTCGCGATCATTCCCGAGGTGCATCGCATCGCGGTGGAGACGCGCGGGTGGCTGACGCCCGAGCGCTTCGCCGAGCTCTACGCGATCAGCCAGGCGTCACCCGGGCCGAACGCGATGCTGATTGGGCTGCTGGGCTGGGCGCTGACGGGCTGGATCGGCGGGCTGCTCACCATGCTGGCCTTCGTCGGCCCGACCAGCGTGATCGCCGTGCTCGCGTTCCGCCGCTGGGCCGCGCTGCTGCCGCCCGCGCGCCAGGCAGCCATCCGCGGCGCGCTGCTGCCCGTTTCGGTCGGGCTCGTGGCCTCCGCCGGCGTGCTGATCCCGGTCAGCCTCGGCGCCGGCCTGCTTGTGATCGGTGTCGCCGCTTCGGTCGCCATGCTGCACGGCACGACCGGCACCCATCCGTTGCTGCTGCTGCTCGGCGGCGCGGCGATCGGCGCGCTCGCCGCGCTGTAGTCCTCAGCGCTTCGGCTTGCCCGCCGGCTTCTTCGCGCTCGCACGCGACCGTGCCGACGCCGCGGGCTTGCCCGTGTCCTTCTTCGCCGGCGGCTTGGGCTTGATCCCGGCGGCGGCACGCATCGCCGAGATGGTCGTGCGCGTGGTCACCTGGTCTGGGTTCATGCGCAGCTCCACCAGCGCCGGCTTGCCGGAGGCGAGCGCGCGCTCGACCGCGGGGCGGAACTCCCCGGTCGCCTGCACCACCTCGCCGTGGCCGCCATAGGCCTCGATGAACTTCGCGAAGTCGGGGTTGGTCAACGCCGTGCCGGAGACACGACCAGGATAGTCGCGCTCCTGGTGCATCCGGATCGTGCCGTACATCGAGTTGTTGAACACCATCACCAGCGGGTTGACGCCGTGATGGAAGGCGGTGGCGATCTCCTGGCCGGTCATCAGCATCGAGCCGTCGCCGGTCATGCTGATCACGGTCCGTTCCGGATGCAACAGCTTGGCCGAGATGCCCGCCGGCACGGAATAGCCCATCGCGCCGCAGCACGGCCCGAGCAGGCGCTGGTTGCGCCGGTAGTTGATGAAGCGCGCACCCCAGGCCGAGAAGTTGCCGGCATCCGTGGTGATGATCGCGTCCTCGGGCAGCATCGCCTCGAGTTCGCGCATCGCCGCCGCGACGTTCAGCGGCCCCTCGTAGTCGGGCACCTCGGTCGACCACTTCAGCCGTTGCGCGCGCAGCTTCTTGGTCCACGCGCGCCAGGGCGGATCGAGCGGCGGCAGCGCGGCCGCGGCGGCGGCAAAGGCGTTCAGGTCGGCCTGGATCGCGAGATCCGCCTGATAGACCCGCCCGAGCTCGGACCCTTCCGGCATCACGTGCACGAACGGCACGCCGATCGCGGGCGGGGTGAACACCGAATAGCCCTGCGTCACCGGCTCGCCCAGCCGGGAGCCGACCGAGATGATCAGATCGGCCTCCTTGGCGGCGGCGAACAGGGCCGGATCGCCGCCATTGCCGAGATCGCCGATGTATTGCGGCAGGTGGTTGTCGAACGCCGACTGGCGGCGGAACCCGACCGCGGCGGGCAGGTCGTTCGCCGTGATCCAGGCGCGCAGATCGGCCCGTCCCTGATCGGTCCAGGCCGCGCCGTTGCCGAGGATCACCAGCGGCTTCCTCGCGCGGCCCAGCATCCGGTGCAGTTCCGCCATCAGCGCCGGGTCGGGCAGCGGGCGCGGGACGACGTAGCGCCGTCCGTCCTCGACCTCCACCACATCGGTCTGCATGTCCTCCGGGATCGCCACCACGACCGGCCCCGGACGCCCGGATACCGCGACCTGGAACGCATGCGCGATCAGCTCCGGGATACGGGCGGCATCGTCGATCTGCGTCACCCACTTCGCCATGCCGCCGAAGAAGCGGCGGTAATCGACCTCCTGGAACGCGTCGCGATCCGTGTCGCCGCGCGGGATCTGCCCCACCAGCAGCACGAGCGGTGTCGAGTCCTGCTGCGCGATGTGCACGCCGATCGAGCCGTGGCACGCACCCGGGCCGCGCGTGACGATCGCCACGCCGGGCCGCCCGGTCAGCTTGCCGTGCGCCTCGGCCATGTTCACCGCCGCGCCCTCGAAACGGCAGGTGATGGTGCGGATCGCGCTGCGGTTCTCGTAGAGCCCGTCGAGCAGCCCGAGGAAGCTTTCGCCCGCCACCTGGAACACATGCGTGACACCCTGGGTGCGCAGCGCGTCGGCGAGCACCCGGCCGCCCTGCCGGCCCTGGTGCCTGACTGCGTGCATGCCGCCGGCCGGCTTCGCCTCGAGATGCGCCATGGTGTGATGATCCCCGGGTGACGTGACGTGGTTGCGGAACCTTATAGTGGGATCGCCGTTGAACGAACAGCGGGGGTCCGGATGGGCACCATGAACCTGGCGACCATGACGCTGATCGATGCGCGTGATGCCGTGCGCCGCCGTGACGTCACCGCGCGCGCACTCACCGAGGCTGCACTCGATGCGTTGCGGCGCGGGCAAGGCGACACGAACGCGGCGGCGCTGATCGAAGCCGAGCGCGCGCTCGGCATGGCCGAGGCGGTCGATGCCGCGATCGCCGCCGGGCGTGATCCCGGACCGCTGGCCGGCGTGCCGTTGGCGCACAAAGACATGATGTATCGAACGGGTCGTCGCGCCGCCTGCGGCAGCCGCGTGCTCGGCGACCATGTGCCCGATGTCACCGCCACCGTGCTGGCTCGGCTGGATGCCGCCGGCGCCATCGACTGCGGCACCCTCAACATGGCGGAACTCGCCTACAACCCGACCGGACACAACGCGCACACCGGACATGTGCGCAACCCCTGGAACGGCGTGCACATTCCGGGCGGCTCGTCTTCGGGGTCCGGGGCGGCCGTGGCCGCCGGCGCGGTGTTCGCCGCGCTCGGCTCCGACACCGGCGGCTCGATCCGCTTCCCCGCGTCGTGCTGCGGTGTCACGGGGATCAAGCCGACGCTCGGCCGCGTGCCGCGCAGCGGCACGATGGGGCTCTGCGCCAGTCTCGACACGATCGGCCCCCTCGCCCGCAGCGTGCACGACTGCGCCTTGGTGCTGGCCGCGATCGCAGGGGCAGATCCCGAGGACCCGCACAGCGACCCGCGGCCGGTGCCGGACTGGATGGCGGCGATCGATGCGGGCGCGGATGGATTGACCATCGGCGTGATCCCCGGCGCGCTCGTCGAGGGAGTCGATCCCGGCATCGCCGCGGCGCTTGCGGAGGCGGTATCGGCGTGGCGGCACGCAGGCGCGCGCGTGGTCGAACTGGCGCCGCCCGACCTCGTCACCGCGCATGCGCTCGCGGTGACCGTGCTGCTCGCCGAGGCTGCCGCGACGCAGGGCCACTGGCTCGACAGCGCCGGGCGCGAGCTCACGCCCGTCACCGCGATCTCGCTGCGCAAGGGCCGCGAGATCGACCCTGCCGCCTACGCCGATGCGCTCGCGCGGCGGCGGCTCTGCATCGATACGTTCTGCGCGGAGGTGTTCGCACGTTGCGACGCGCTGCTGCTCCCGATCCTGCCGATCCCGGTGCCCAGGCTCGACGAGACCGATTGGGGATCGCCGTCGCGCGGCCGGCTGATCGCGGCGATGATGCGTCACACCCCGGCGATCAACTATCTCGGCCTGCCCGCGCTCGCCCTGCCGTGCGGGTTCGACGCCAAGGGACTGCCGATCGGCCACCAGCTCGTCGGCCGGCCGTTCGAGGAGGGCACGCTGTTCAGGCTGGGCGCGGCGTTCCAGGCTGCGACGGACTGGCACCGTCGGCATCCGCCGCATCGCGCCTGACGAACAGCCAGGCGAGGCTCGCGGCCTGGATCGCCGCCGAAACGGCGATCGCCGCGTCATAGCCGCGCGGATCCCACCCACCTGTCGCGGTGCGCGGCCAGAGATCGAGGATCAGCCCGATGCCGTGCTGGGCGATGAACACGATCACCAGCATCACGCCGTTCATGGTGGTGGAGACGCGGCCCGTCATGTGCGCCGGGAAGCGCGCGGAGACGAGCGTGTAACCGATCGGTCCGGGCGAGGCGAAGAACGGCCAGAGGAACCAGAGCCAAGGGAGATCCGCGAGGACGCGCGCGATCAGCAACCCGTGCAGGATCAGCAGGGCGACCGTGCAACCGACGATCAGCGCCAGCGGATGCGCCCCGCGCCGGACCAGCGCGGACTGGACGCTGCCCGAGAAGAACGATCCGACCGTCAGGCCGAGCGCGTAGGCGAGCAGCACCTCGGCGCGCGCGACCGCATCGAGCCCGGCGACATCGCGCAGCCACGGCCCGGCCCACAACCCCTGCCAGGTGAAGTTCAACGCCGACATCATGCCGACCACCGGCATGAGCCGGATGAAGCTCGGATGCACCATGATGCGCCCGACCACCCGCACTTCCTCCGCGAGCCCGCCGGTCGAGCGCTGCTGAAGCTTCTCGGGCACCGAGCGCCAGATCCACCAGCCGGCGGCGAGCGCGATCAGCGCGTTCACCACGAACACGCCGCGCCAGCCCATCAGCGCGCGCAACGCCTCCGCCGGCACGGTCGCGACCACGCCGCCGAGCGCGGAAAGCCCGACGCACCAGCCCGCCACGGTCGCGACCTTCGGCGCGGGGAACCACTCGCGCGTGGCCTTGAGCTGCGCCATCAGCGCCGCGGCGACGCCGATACCGAGCAGCACACGGCCGACCACCAGCATGCCGAGCCCGTCGGCGGCGGCGAACACCAGTGCCCCGGCCGCGATCGCGAGCATCAGCGCCGCCTGCACGCGCCGCGGCCCGTGCCGATCGAGGGCAGCGCCGACGGGAAGCTGGGCGATGCCGTAGGCGGCGAAGAACACCGCGCCGAGGAAGCCGAGATCGGCGGCCGAGAGCGCGAACACATCCGCGATGTCGGGCGCGATCACCGCCGTGATCGCGCGGTTGAGCTGATTGAGCGCCGCCCCCGCCGCCAGCGGAAGCGAGATGCGGCGGAACAGCCGGCCGATGCTTTCGGGCGTGGTGTCGCTCACGCCTCGTCCATGAACGCGGTCCAGGCGGCGGCGCACTCCCTCACCGCCGCCTCGTAGAGGGCGCGGCCGTGCTCGGGCGTGGCGAGAGACGGTTCGCTGCCGATCCGCCCGTCGGGGTGCAGTTCGCGCAGATCGAGCGCGTCGGTGAAGCGCCGCCGCGTCGGCACCACGGGCGGCATGTTCACCCGCTTGATGGCCTCCGGGTGCAGATGCTGGGTCAGCGCGACCTCGGCCGCGGTCGCGTGCGTGCCGAGCTTGTCGCCGTAGAACTCGGTGGAGAGCCGGGAGACCTCAGGTCCGTCGAACCAGTTGCGCAGGGTGCAGCGCAGCCGCGGCACGGTGCCGGACGGATCCAGCGAGGCGGCCGCGTAGATCTCGCTGAACGCGGTCGAGGTCGGCGCGATATTGCCCCCATGGCCGTTGATGAACATGAAGCGGCGGAAGCCATGGCGCGCGAGCGAGAACACGTAGTCGCCGATGAACGCGATCATGGTCGAGGGCCGCATGGTGATCGAGCCCGGGAAGGCGAGATGGTGCTGCGCCATGCCGATGCTGATCACCGGCCCAACCATCGCCCCCGTCGCCTCGCCGACCCCGTTCGCCACCGCCTCGGCGCAGATCGCGTCCGTACCCATCAGCCCATTGGGGCCGTGCTGCTCGGTCGAGCCGATCGGCACGATGATCCCCTTGGAGCGACCGAGATAGGCCTCGACCTCGGCCCAGGTGCAGAGCGACAGGCGCATGCGGGGTTCCCTCCGGCGGCGAGCGTTGCGAAGGGCCAGGGTGAGGGCGTTGCCGCGATCCGTCCAGCCGCCCGGCTATTCGGCGGGCGCAGGCGCGGGTTGCGCCATCGCCTCCGGCCGATGCCGGCGCGCGAGCAGCGTGTAGGCGGTCGGCACCACGAACAGCGTGAACAGCGTGCCGATCGACATCCCGCCGACGACCACCCAGCCGATCGCCTGGCGGCTCTCCGCGCCCGCGCCGACCGCGAAGGCGAGCGGGACCGCGCCGAGGATGGTCGCGCAGGTGGTCATCAGCACCGGGCGCATGCGCAAACTCGCGGCCTCGATCGTCGCCTCCATCAGCTCCATGCCGCGCTCGCGCAACTGGTTGGCGAACTCGACGATCAGGATGCCGTTCTTGGTGATCAGCCCGATCAGCGTGATCAGTCCGATCTGGCTGTAGACGTTCAGCGTGATGCCGTTGAGCCAGAGCGCGAGCAGCGCGCCGCCGGTCGCGAGCGGCACCGAGAGCATGATCACGAAGGGATCGATGAAGCTCTCGAACTGGGCCGCCATCACCAGGTAGATGAACATCAGCGCGAGGGCGAAAGTGACCAGCAACCCGGCCGAGGCGGAGCGGAACTCGCGGCTCTGTCCGCCATAGTCGATCTGGATCGTGTTCGGCAGCACGCGCTCTGCGGCCTCGTTCAGCGCCGCGAGCGCCTCGCCGAGGGTGAACCCGGGCTCCAGCGTCGCACTGATCGTCGCCGAGCGTAGCTTGTTGAAGTGGTTCAGCTCGCGCGGCGCGATCGTCTCCTCGAGCGCGATCAGGTTGGCGAGCTGCACCTCCTGGCCCGAGGGCGTCCGCAGGAACACGTTGAGCACGTCCTGCGGCGTCGTGCGGTCCCCCGCCTCGACCTGCACGATCACATCGTACTGCTTGCCGTTCAGCTTGAAGGTCGTGACCTTGCGCCCGCCGAGCAGGGTTTCCAGCGAGCGCGCGATCCTCTCCTCCGACAGCCCGAGTGAAGCGGCCTTGTCGCGATCCACGGTGAGGCGAAGCTGCGGCATGTTCAGCCGAAGATCGCTGTCGAGGCCGGCGAGCCCGGGAATCTTCCGCGCCTCGGCGAGCATCGCCTCGGCCGCGTCCTGGAGTTCGGAATAGGGCCCCGAGGTCTGGAGCACGAACTGCACCGGCTTCTGGATCGGACTCTGACCGAGGCTCGGCGGGTTCACCGGGAAGGCGAGCACGCCGGGGGTGGCGAAGAACTGCGGGAAGAGCTGCTGCGCCACCGCCTGGGCCGAGACGTCGCGTTGCGACCAGTCACGCAGGCCGGCGAACATGATGCCCTGGCTCACCACCGGGAAACCGGCCACAGCGAACTGCCGCTCGATCGCCGGGTGGTTGGCGAACGCCGCCTCCAGCGGTCGGAGCCATCGGCTGGTGTAGTCGATCGTCGCACCGTCGGGCGCGATCGCGATGCCGATGATGATGCCGCGATCCTCGACCGGGGCGAGCTCGCTCTTGATCGTGTTCACCATGATCCAAGAGAAGCCGCCGACCAGCAGCGCCACCACGATCACCACCGGACGCGCGTTCAGCGCCACGGTCAGGGCGCGGCGATACCCCGCCGTCAGCCCGTCGAGCAGACGCTCGCCGAACCGGTACACCGCGCCGTGCGACTGGTTCACCTTCAGCAGCTTGGAGCACATCATCGGCGAGAGCGTCAGCGCGACGAAGCCGGAGACGATCACGGCGGAGGCGAGCGTCAGCGCGAACTCGATGAAGAGCCGCCCCGTCCGCCCGGTCTGGAACGCCATCGGCACATAGACCGCGGCGAGCGTCAGCGTCATCGCCACGATCGCGAAACCGACCTCGCGCGAGCCCTTCAGCGCCGCCTCGAAGGGCCGCATCCCCCGCTCGACGTAGCGGGCGATGTTCTCGAGCATCACGATCGCATCGTCGACTACCAGCCCGACCGCCAGCACGAAGGCCAGCAGCGTGAGCGTGTTCACCGAGAAGCCCATGGCGAACATGAAGCCGAAGGCGCCGATCAGGCTGACCGGGATGGTCACCAGCGGGATCAACGTGGCGCGCAGATTGCGCAGGAACAGGAAGATGACGATGAGCACGAACAGCACCGCCTCGCCCATCACCTTGAACACGTTCTGGATCGCGCGGTCGATGAAGATCGAGGAGTCGTAGCCGACCGCGACGGTCATCCCCTCCGGCAGCAGCGCGCGGATCGCCGGGAAGCTCTCCTGCACCGCCTTGCTGACTTCCAGGGGGTTCGCGGTCGCCTGCTTGATGATGCCGAGCGCGACCGCCGACTGGCCGTTGTAGCGGGCGATGATGCGCTCGTCGGCGGCGGCGATCTCGGCGCGGCCGACATCGCGCAGCCGCACGATGTAGCCCTGCACCTCGCGGATGCGCAGATCCTCGAATTGCTGCGGCGTCTGCAGATCGGTCTCGGCGACGACATTGAACTCGCGCGCGCGGCTCTCGATCCGCCCCGTCGGGATCTCGACGTTCTGGCGCCGGAGCGCATCCTCCACATCCGCCGGCGTCAGCCCATAGGCCGCCATGCGGATGGGATCGAGCCAGATCCGCATCGAGAACCGGCGCTCGCCGTAGATCATCACGTTCGCGACCCCGGGCAGGGTCTGCAACCGCGACTTCACCAGCCGGTCGGCGATGTCGGTGACCTCCAGCGGCGTGTGCCGGTCGGAGGAGAAGGCGAGATAGATGATCGGCTGCGCGTCCGCTTCGACCTTCTGAACCACCGGCTCGTCGATCTCGTCGGGCAGCAGGTTGCGCACCCGCGCCACCCGGTCGCGCACGTCGTTCGCCGCCCCGTCCGGGTCGCGCGTGACGACGAAGCGCAGCGTGATCTGGCTCTTCTCCTGCCGGCTGATCGAGGACATCACCTCGATCCCCTCGATGCCCGAGAGGCTCTCCTCGAGCGGCGTGGTGATGCGGCTCTCGACGATCTCGGCGGAGGCGCCGCGATAGGTGGTCTCCACCGTCACGACCGGCTCGTCGATGTTAGGGTACTCGCGCACGGTCAGCCGGTCGTAGCTGACCAGGCCGATCAGCACGATCATCAGGCTCATCACGGTGGCGAGCACCGGACGGCGGATGGAAAGCTCGGAGAGCACCATGACGGATCAGTCCCGTGTCGCGCGCGACGGTCAGCCGCGCGGGGCGCCGTTGGCGGGCGGCGCCGCCTCGGGCGGCAGCACCGCGACCGCCGCACCCGGCCGAAGCTTCATCTGGCCCGCGGTGACGACGACATCGCCGGGCGCGAGCCCTTCGGTCACCTGCACCCTGCCCTCGCGGCGCAGCCCGAGCGTGACGGGCTGGGGCTGCGCCTTCCCGTCCACCACCTTCATCACCAGCATCCGCCCACCGAACGGCACGATCGCCGCCTCCGGCACCATGATCGCCTGCGGCTCCTCGCGCAGCGTCAGCCGCACCCGCGCGAACAGGCCGGGCCGGAGAAAGCCGTCGCGATTCGGCAGGGACGCGCGCACGGCGATGCTGCGGCCCACCGGGTCGATCGCCGGATCGATCGCCACCACCTCGCCGGGGAAGGTCCGGTCCGGGAACGCATCGACCGTCACGGCGAGACGCTGACCGACGCTGACGCGCGAGAGGAACACCTCCGGCACGCGGAAGTCGAGCTTGATCGGATCGATGCTCTCGAGATTGACGATGTCGGCGCCGACATTGACGAAGGCGCCGGGGCTGACGCGGCGCAGCCCGACCATGCCGTCGAACGGGGCAACGAGCCGGTACTTCTCCAGTCGGGCCCGGCCGAGTTCCACCGCCGCCGTGGTGGTGCGCAGCGTCGCCACCGCCTGGTCGCGCGCGACCGCCGAGCCCGCGCCGCGGGCATAGAGATCCTGCGCGCGGCGCGCATTCGCCTGCGCGAGTTCGAGCTCGGCCTCCGCCTGGGCAAGCTCCGCACGCGGGATCGAGTCGTCGAGCTGCACCAGCACCGTGCCGGCCGTGACGACGCTGCCCTCGGCGAAGCCGATCTCGGCGACTCGGCCGGCCACTTCCGGCCGCAGCATGACGCTCTCGTTCGAGCGCAGCGTGCCGATCGCGACGATCTCCTCGGCGATGCGCTCGACCGCGACCGGCTCGGCCAGCACGGGCACGGCGAAGCCCCCCGGCGGCCCACCGGGGCCGGCCGCGGCAGTCGCGCCCTGCTGGAGCTGCTGCTGGAACCGCCACAATCCGAAGCCGCCGCCCGCGAGGACGGCGAGCGCGAGCACGGCGACAATGAACCGACGCATGTGGGTGCACTCCGGTCGCGAAAGGCGGGCCGGGGATGTCCCGAGCCCGCCTTCGCTGAACTATACGGTTCAGTCTAGTCCTGCCGCCGTGCCGCCGCAACCCCGCCGGGTATGCAGCCCTGGCCGGCTACAGCGGCGGGTCGAGCCCGACCAGGGCGGCCGCCTCGTTCACCTGGGCGATGGTGCGGGCGTCGAGCGGCACGCCGTCGGCCGCGCGGCGGGCGCGGGTCGCAGCCTCCGGCTCGCCCGGCAGCATCACCGGGCGGGCCGGGTCGATCGGCGCGGCGGACTTCACCCAGGCCGCATAGTCGGCAAGCGCCGGGCCGAGCCAGGCCGGATCGGCCGCCTGATCGACCGCGACCGTGACGATCATCAGGTTGTTGCCGCCCTGCTCGTCGGTGCCCGGCGGGGGATAGTCGGCACCGCCGCCCGAGAGCATCCCCGCGAGCAGGTCGGTGAACACGTTGAGGGCATAGCCCTTGTGGCCGCCGAACGGGATCATCGCCCCCTCGGGCGGGCCGAAATAGGCGTTCGGGTCGCGCGTCGGCGTGCCGTCGGCAGCGATCACGGCGGCCTCGGGCAGCAGCTCGCCCTTGTTGCGCGCCACACGCAGCTTGCCCACGGCGTAGTAGGAGGTGGAGAAGTCGAGCACGACGTGGGGGTTGGCGGGGCGCGGCATCCCCATGGCGATCGGGCTCGCGCCGAGCCGCCGGCCGATGCCGCCCCAGGGCGCGATCACCCCGCCGCCGGGCCGCGGGGCGTTGCAGAAGATGATGCTCGCCATGCCGCGCTCGGCCGCACGCTCGGCATAGGCGCCGAGCCGGCCGACATGGCCCGCGCGGCGGAGCAGCACGGTTCCCGCACCCGAGACCGCAGCCATCGAACACGCGCGGTCGGTCGCGGCATTGGCGAGCGGCTGGCCGAGCCCCATCGCGCCATCGAGCACCACGAGGGCGGGCGCCTCGCGCACCACCGCAATCTCGCGGCCCGCATGGAAGTAGCCGCGCCGCAGCGCCTTCACATAGGGCAGTACGCGGATCATGCCGTGGCTGTCATGGCCGCAGAGATTGGCATCCGCGAGATGGGCCGCCACGGCCTCCGCCTCCACGGCCGGACAGCCGACCGCGCGGAACACCGCCTCGGCCGCCGCGCGCAGGCGCTCCACGTCGAACACCCTGATGTCGGGCGCGGTTCCCTCCATCGCGCTCATCCCTTCGCCGGCGCCCAGGCGGGACGGCGCTTCTCGCGGAACGCCGCGAGCCCCTCCTTCCCCTCGGCCGAGGCGCGCTGCATCGCGCTGTCATGCGCGAGCCACGACATCGTGCCGGCATCGAGCGTCCAGCCGGTGGCACCCAGCATGCTCGCCTTCGAACGCGCGACCGCGCCAGGGGCGGCCATCAGCGCCTCGCCGACCACCTCTTCCACGCGCGCATCGAGCCGCTCCGCCGGCACGACCTCGTGCACGAGGCCGATGCGCTGCGCCTCGGCGGCACCGAAGCGCTCGCCCGTGAGGCCGTAGCGGCGCGCCTGACGCAGCCCGAGCGCGTGCACCATGTGCGTGCTGATGGGGGTGGGCGCGACACCGACGCGCACCTCGGTCAGGCCGAAGATCGCGCCCTCCTCGGCGATCGCGATGTCGCAGCAGCACACCACGCCGGCACCGCCGCCGAAGCAGCCGCCGCGCACCTTGGCGATGGTGATCTTCGGCAACTCGTTCAGCATCTGCATCGTGCGCGTGGTCGCCATCGAGGCGACATAGGCGCGCTCCGGCGTGTACTCGGCCGCGCGCGCGAGCCAGGTGATGTCGGCGCCGGCCTGGAAATGCTTCCCCTGCCCGGCGATCACCACCACGCGCACGGAGGCGTCGGCCGCGAGGCGCGCGAGCCCGTCCTGCAACGCCGCGAGCATGTCCTCGTCATAGGCGTTGTTCACCTTCGGCCGGTTCAGCGTGACGCGCGCCACGCCGCGCGCATCGATCTCCAGCAGCACCGGTTGGTCGTCGCTCATGATCCCTCCCGCATCCTCGCCGCATCCTGCGACGGCGCGGCAAGCGGCGGAAGGGTCAGGCCGGGGAGGCTGCTATTCGGCCGGCTGCGGGTGCGCTCGCGGCGGCGCCGCGTCGAGTGCCGCGAGGCGCCGCGCGATCTCGCCGGTGGGCTTGGTGAGCGGTGCCAGCAGCAGGTAGAGCGCCGGGATCGCGAACAGCGTCACCAGCGTCGCGAGCCCCATGCCGCCGATGACCACGACGCCAAGCGCCTCGCGGCTCTCCGCCCCGGCGCCGGTCGCGGTCGCGAGCGGCCAGGCGCCGAGGATGGTGGCGATGGTCGTCATCAGGATCGGCCGGAGCCGCGCGACCGAGGCTTCCAGAACCGCCTCGCGCACGGCGAGCCCCTGGTCGCGCAGCTGGTTGGCGAACTCCACCACCAGGATGCCGTTCTTGGCCATCAGCCCGATCAGCAGGATGAGGCCGATCTGGCTGAACATGTTCAGCGAGAGGCCGAGCAGATGGAGCGAGAGCAGCCCACCCGTCACGGCGAGCGGTGTCGAGAGCAGGATGATGAAGGGGTGGACGAAGCTCTCGAACTGCGCGGCGAGCACGAGGAAGACGATCAGCAGCGCGAGCGCGAAGGTCACATAGAGCGCGCTCGATCCCTCCTTGAACTCGCGGCTCTGGCCGCGCCAGGTGGTGCGCGCGTCGGGCGGCAGCACCTCCGCCGCCGCGGCCTCGACCCGGTCCAGCGCCTCGCCGAGCGCGACGCCGGGGGCGAGGCTCGCGGTCACGGTGATCGAGCGCAGCCGGTCCTCGCGGTTGAGCGACTGCGGGCGCGCGAACTCGGAGACGGTGATCAGGTTGGAGAGCGGCACCAGCCCACCGGTGGAGGTGCGCACGAAGATGTTCTGCAGATCGTAGGGCGTGACGCGGTCCTCCGCGTCCGCCTGCATGATCACCTTGTACTCGTTGCCGCGCTCGACATAGGTGCCGACTTCGCGCGCGCCGAGCATGGTCTCGATCGTGCGGCCGATGGTCTGGATCGAGATGCCGAGATCGGCCGCGCGGCGGCGGTCGATCTGCACGCGCATCTCGGGCTTTGTCTCCTTGTAGTTGCTGTCGATGTTCACCAGCAGCGGAATCTCGCGCAGCCGCTCCATCACCGCATCGCGCCACTGCACCAGCGTGTCGTAGTCGGGGCCCTGGAGCACGAGCTGCACCGGCGCCTGGAAGCCCCGTTGGCCGAGCGAGCCGGGATTGACGGCGAAGGCGCGCACGCCGGGGATCGCCGACACCTTCGGGAAGATCTCCGCGGTCAGGTCCTGCTGCTTGACCGTCCGCTCGTGCCAGGGCGCGAGCCGCAGGAACACGTTGGCCGTGTTCGAGACCGGCGGGCGCTGCCAGCCGCCGGCCGAGGCGAAGACGGTCACCGCGTCGCCGCGTTCGACATAGGGCCAGAAGATCTCCTCGACCTTCAGCACATGCTCGCGCGTATAGGCGAAGGACGCCCCTTCCGGCGCGGTGATCGGCACCACGACGACGCCGCGATCCTCGACCGGCGCGAGCTCCTTGGGCAGCGAGATGAACAGCACCACCGCCACCGCCGACAGCACGCCGGCGCCCGCGAGCACGATGATCGGCGCGCCCAGCGCGCGCTCGAGCGTCCAGCGGAAGCCGCGGTTGAGGGCGACGAAGGCTGGCTCGGTGAGCCGCACCAGCCGGCTGTCGCTCTCGTGGCCGCGCAACAGCTTCGAGCACATCATCGGCGTCAGCGTGAGCGCGACGAACCCGGACACCAGCACCGAGGCCGCGAGCGCGAAGCCGAACTCGCTGAACAGCCGGCCGGTCTGGCCTTCGAGGAACGAAATCGGCACGAACACCGCGACCAGCACCAGCGTGGTCGCGATCACGGCGAAGGCGATCTGCCGCGCCCCGCGATAGGCCGCGACCAGGGGCTCTTCGCCCTCCTCGATGCGGCGGTGGATGTTCTCCAGCACGACGATCGCGTCGTCGACGACGATGCCGATCGCCAGCACCATGCCGAGCAGCGTCAGCACGTTGAGCGAGAACCCCAGCGCGGCCAGCGCGATGAACGAGCCGATGATCGAGACCGGGATCGCCACCGCCGGGATCAGCGTCGCGCGCAGGCTGCGGAGGAACAGGAAGATCACCGCGAGCACCATCGACAGCGCCACGAACAGGGCGTGGAACACCTCGTAGATGGACTGGGCGATGAACAGGCTCTCGTCGTAGCCGTAGACGATGCTGATGCCGTCGGGCAGGGCCGATTTGAGGCGCTCGATCTCCGCCTTCACGCCCTCGGCGACCGAGAGCGTGTTGGCCGTGGACTGGCGCTGGATGCCGAGGCCCACACCGGTCTGCCGCATGACGCGCAGTTCGCCCCGGTCATCCTCGGGCCCGATCTCGACGCGCGCGACATCGCCGAGCGTCACCTGCGTGCCGCCGCGCTGCGCCACCACGACATTGCGGAACTGCTGCGGCGTCGAGAGCCGGGTATCGGTGCGCACGGAGAACTCGCGCGCGCTGCTCTCCAGCCTGCCGCCCGGCAGCTCGACATTCTCGCGCCGGATCGCGGTCTCGACATCGTCCACCGTGAGCCCGCGCGCCGCGAGGGCGCGCCGGTCGAGCCAGACGCGCATGGCGAAGCGGCGCTCGCCGCTGATGATGATGTTGGCGACCCCGTCCACGGTGGAGAGCCGGTCCACCATCAGCGAGCGGGCGATGTCGGTCAGTTCGAGACCGGAATGTCGATCCGAGATCAGTGTCGCCCACAGGATCGCGCGCGCATCCGCATCCTGTTTCGCCACCACCGGCTGCTCGGCGGTCTCGGGCAACCGGTTGAGCGCGCGCGCCACCCGGTCGCGCACGTCGTTCGCGGCGGCGTCGATGTCGCGGTTGAGCCGGAACTCGATCGTGACCTGGCTGCGCTCGTCCCGCGAGGTCGAGGTGATCGCCCTGATCCCCTCGATGCCGGCGACCGCACCCTCGATGATCTCGGTCACCTGGGTCTCGACCACCGGTGCTGCGGCACCGCGATAGGTGGTCGTCACCGAGACGATCGGGGCATCGATCTGCGGCAATTCGCGCACCGGCAGCTTGGTGAAGGCCGCGAGGCCGAGCACCACCAGCAGCAGCGACATGACGGTCGCGAAGACCGGCCGCTTGATCGAGACGTCGGAGAGGACCATCGCGCGCGCCTTCGCCTCAGCTCACCGGCCGGCGCAGCACATCGACGACGTTCACCGGCACGCCGTCGCGCAGGCGCTGCAACCCGCGCACCACCACCTGCTCGTCCGGGGCGATGCCGTCGAGCACCTCGACCTCGCCCCGCACGCGCGTGCCGAGCTTCACCTCCTGGCGCACGGCGCGGCCGTTGCGCACCGCAAAGACGAAGGCGCGGTCACCGACCGGATCGATCGCCTCCTCGGGCACCAGCAGCGCGCTCGGGCGTTCGGCGAGCGTCAGCGCGATGTTGAGGAACAGGCCGGGCTTCAGGCTCTCATCGGGGTTGTCGAACTCGGCGATCGCGCGGACCGTACGGGTCGCGGGATCGATGCGCGTATCGATCACCGTCACGACGCCCTCGAAGCGCCGTTCGCCATAGGCGGGGCTGGTCGCGCCCACCCGCTGCCCGGCGGAAAGACGGGCGACGAACACCTCGGGGATCGCGAACTCGACGCGCAGGCGCGAGAGGTCGTCCAGCGTGGTGACCACCGTGCCGGGCTGGATCAGCGCGCCGAGGCTCACCTGGCGCAGCCCGACCCGGCCCGAGAACGGGGCGATGATCTTCATCTCCTCGATGCGCGCCGCCGCCTCGCGCACCTGCGCCTCGGCCTGGCGCAGGGCCGCCTCGAGCTGGTCGATCTGCGCCTCGGCCACGGCCTGGGTCGCGCGCAGCTGGCGCGCGCGGTTGAGCCGCGTGCGGGCATCGTCGGCCGCGGCGCGCGCGCGATCATGCGCGGCGACCTGCTGGCTGCGGTCGAGCTCGATCAGGACGTCGCCCGCCGCCACCGCCTGGCCTTCCGTGAAGTTGATGGCAACGACGATGCCGGAGACCCGGCTGGTGACGGTGACGGCCTCGCGGGCGCGCGCCGTGCCGATCGACTCGACCCGCTCGACCACCGGCGCCTGGCGCACCGGCGCGGTCGCTACCTGCACCCGGGCGCCCTGGCCACCGGCCCGCGGCGCGCCGTTCGCGGCGGGCTGGACGCCGATGAGATTGCCCAGGTCAGGCAGGCCGAGCCGGTCGCCGTAGGCCACCCATCCGGCCCCCACCGCGGCAAGCGCGGCGACAATCACGAGTTGCGACGCCGTCCGCATCGACGGTGGTCCCCCATGGCACGCCGCGCCTTACATGACATCTCGCCGGGACGGGAACAATCTCCTTCCGGCTCACGATGTCGCGTAAAACGTGACAAATCGTATCAGGCGCCTCCCCGCAGCGCCCGCCAGACGCGCTCGGGCGTGCAGGGCATGGGCAGCGGCAGGGCATCCGCGGCCACGCCCGCCGAGCGCAGCGCGTCCGAGACCGCATTCATCGTGGCCGGCAGGCTGCCGGCGCAGCCCGCCTCGCCGCAGCCCTTCACGCCGAGGGGATTGGTGGCGCAGGGGATCTCGACCGTCGCCCAGTCGATGTCGGGCAAGTCGTCGGCGCGCGGCAGGGCGTAGTCCATGAAGGAAGCGGTCGCGGTCTGGCCGGTCTCCGGGTCATAGACCATGTCCTCGAGCAGGATCTGCCCGACCCCCTGGACGATCCCGCCCGTGACCTGGCCGCGCAGGGTGAGCGGGTTCACCACCACGCCGAAATCGTTGACCGCGGTGTAGCGCACCAGCCGCACCACGCCGGTCGCGGGGTCGATCTCCACCTCGGCGACGTGGCAGCCGTTCGGATAGTTCGGCACCCGCTGGGTCGGATGGGCGGCGGCTTCGAGGCCAAGGCTCTCGTCCTCCGGCACCATGGCCGGGTCCCAGGCGGCGGCGGCGACCTCGGTGATGCCGACGGCGCGGTCCGTGCCCGCGATGCGGAAGCGGCCGCGCTCGGCGACGATGTCCTCGACCGCCGCCTCCAGCAGGTTCGCGGCGATCTTCCGTCCCTTGGCCTCGATCGCCTCGGCGCAGCGCCAGAGCCCGACGCCGGTGACCGTCAGCGTGCGCGACCCGGCCGTGCCCGAGGCATAGCCGGTGACATCGGAATCGCCCTGCACCACGCGGATGCGCTCGAAGGGCACGCCGAGCCGGTCATGCAGGATCTGTGCGAACACGGTCTCGTGCGGCTGGCCGTTCGACACCGCGCTCAGCGTGACGGTCACGCCGCCCGCGCGGTCGAACGCCACCTGCACGCGGTTGTCGCGGAAGCCCGAGGGCTCGACATAGACGCCGAAGCCGAGGCCTCGCCGCATCCCGCGCGTTTCCGCCTCGCGGCGGCGCGCGGCAAAGCCGGCGCGGTCGGCGAGCTCCAGCGCACGCTCCATCACGCCGGCGAAGTCGCCGCTGTCATAGGTCTGGCCCGTGGCGCTGCGATACGGCATCGCCGAGGCGGGCACGAGATTGCGCCGGCGCAGCTCGGCCGGGTCCATGCCGATCGCGGCGGCGGCGGCATCCACCGCCACCTCCAGCGCATAGGCCGCCTCGGGCTTGCCGGCGCCGCGATAGGCGTCGATCGGCGCCGTGGTGGTGAGATAGCCCTCGCTCCGAACGTGGAATGTCGGGATCGTGTAGGGGCCGACGACGATGCGCGGGCCCCCGATCGTGTTGATCGCCGGGCCGAAGCCGACGCAGTAGGCACCGAGATCGGCGGTCCAGGTCCAGCGCGTCGCGGTGATGCGCGCCTCGGCGTCAAGCGCGAGCTCGACCGTGATCTCGTGGTCGCGCCCGGCGCTGTCGGCGGTGAAGGCCTCGGTGCGCTCGGCCTGCCAGCGCACCGGCGCGCCGAGCATCTGTGCCGCGTGCAGCAGCGCCACATGCTCCGGGTAGGCGTGGTTCTTCATGCCGAACCCGCCGCCGACATCCGGCGTGACGATGCGCAGGCCCTGCGGCGGCACGCCGAGCGCGTCGCGCGTGAGCTCGCCATGCGCCTCGGTCGTGCCCTGGGTCGCGGCGAGCAGGGTCCAGCGGCCGAGTGCCCCATCCCAGGACGCGAGCGCCCCGCGCGTTTCCAGCGGCGCCACCGAGACGCGGTTGATCCGGATCGGTACCGAGACGGTGTGGGCGGCGGCGGCGAAGGCGCGTCCGGTCGCGGCCGCGTCGCCCGCCTGCCAGCGATGCACGCGGTTGCCGGGGAAGCCCTCGTGGATCGGCGCGGCCTGGCGCGCGGCGGCGATGCCGATCACCGGATCGAGCGGCTCCCAGTCGATCGCCACCGCCTCGGCGCCGTCGCGCGCGGCGGCGAGGGTCTCACCCACCACCATCGCCACGGCCTCGCCGACGAAACGCGCGCGTTCATGCGGCAGGGCGAGGCGCGGCGGGAAGCGCACGGGCTTGCCGTCATCGCCCGTGTAGCTCAGCCGGCAGGGCAGCGCGCCGCGCCCGGCGGCGCGCAGATCGGCCCCGGTGACGACGGCGACCACGCCCGGCGTGGCGCGCGCGGGGCCGGCATCGAGCGAAACGATCCGCGCATGCGCGTGCGGCGAACGGACGAACACCGCGTGCAGCGCCTCGCGCGGCGCGAGGTCGTCGACGAAGCGGCCCCGGCCGCGCAGCAGGCGCGGGTCCTCGGTGCGGCGCACCGGCTGGCCGATGCCGAAGCGCAGCGGCACGGTATCGTGCATCTCAGGCGGCGATCCGGATGCAGCGCGCCATGTGTTCGGGCACGGGCCGCTTCTCCGCCGGCACGGCGGCCCGGCACGCCTCCTCGGCATAGGCGCAGCGCGGCGCGAAGGCGCAGCCCGGCGGCAGGCGCGCGAGATCGGGCGGCGCGCCCGGAATGGCAGCGAGGCGCACGCCGCGCAGCCCCGCATGCACGGTGCTGCCCATCAGCCCCTGGGTGTAGGGATGCAGCGGGCGCTTCATCACCTCCTCGACCATGCCGGACTCCACGAAGCGGCCGGCATACATCACCGCCACGCGGTCGGCGATCTCGCCCGCGACGCCGAGATCGTGCGTGACGAAGATCACGCCCATCCCGAGTTCCTGTTGGAGCTTGCGCAGCAGCAGCAGGATCTGGATCTGCACCGTGGCGTCGAGCGCGGTGGTGGGCTCGTCGGCGAGCAAAAGCTTGGGCCGGCAGGCAAGCGCGATCGCGATCATCGCGCGCTGGCGCAGCCCGCCCGAAAGCTCGTGCGGATAGTTGCCGAGCCGCCGCTTCGCCGAGGGAACCTGCACGAGCTCCAGCAGTTCCAGCGCGCGCCGGTCCGCCTCGGCGCGGGAGATGCCTTCGTGGCGGATGATCGTCTCGGCGATCTGGGTGCCGATGGTGAACACCGGGTCGAGCGCGGTCATCGGCTCCTGGAAGATCATCGACACGACGCCGCCGCGGAAATCCTCGAGCGCGCGCGGCGCCATCGCCAGCACGTCCTGGCCGGCCACACGGATATCGCCCTCGATCACGGTCTTGCGCGCGGGCAGGAGCCGCATCAGCGCGCGCAGGCTCACGGACTTGCCGGAGCCCGACTCGCCCAGGATCACCAGCACCTCGCCGGCGGCGAGATCGAACGACACGCCGTTCACCGCGTGCACCGTCGCCTCCTTGGAGACGAAACGCACGGTGAGGTCGCGCACCGAAACGAGCGCGTCGGTCGCGGCGGCGCGGTCGAGCGTGACTGCCTCCATCGCCTCCCCTCCTCAGGCGGCGCGCGCGGCGGCGCGGCTGTGGCCCGAGCCCGGCACCTGCATGTGGCAGGCGGCGAGATGCGGGTCGTGCGATCCGGCGCCCGCGAGCGTCGGCACCACGGCCGCGCACACATCCTCGGCGAACGCGCAGCGCGTGCGGAAGCGGCAGCCGGAGGGAGGGTTGATCGGGTTGGGCGGGTCGCCCGTCAGCGGCGGCTCGGTCATGCGCCGGGCCGGGTCCATCGACGGGCGCGAGGCCAGCAGCGCCTGGGTATAGGGATGGCGCGGCGCGCCGTAGATGCTCTCCACCGGGCCGATCTCCGCCACCTGGCCGAGATACATCACCAGCACGCGGTCGGAGATGAACTGCACCACGTTCAGGTCGTGGCTGATGAAGATGTAGGTGAGTCCGAACTGCTGCTTCAGGTCGATCAGCAGGTTCAGCACCTGCGCCTCGACCGACTTGTCGAGCGCGCTCACCGGCTCGTCGAGCACGATCACGCGGGGTTCGAGCGCGAGCGCGCGGGCGATGTTCACCCGCTGGCGCTGCCCGCCCGAGAGCTCGTGCGGATAGCGCCGGGCGAACTGGTCCGGCGCGAGCCCGACCGCGGCGAGCAGCTCGCGCGCCTTCGCCCGCGCCTTGGCCTTGGGCACGCCGTGCACGGTGGGCGCGAAGGCGATCGTGTCCTCGATCGGCAGGCGCGGATTGAGCGAGGCGTAACTGTCCTGGAACACCATCTGGATCTGCCGGCGCATCTCGCGCAGCGACATCCCGCCCGGCCCCACCGGTTCGCCGTCGAAGATCACCTCGCCCGCATCCGGCTCCATCAGCCGCATCAGCAGCCGCGCGGTGGTCGACTTGCCGCAGCCGGACTCGCCGACGATGCCGAGCGTCTCGCCCTTCATCACGGAGAAGCCGATCCCGTCCACCGCCTGCACCGTGCCGGCGGCGCGGTTCAGCAACCCGCCCTTGATCGGGAAGTAGCGCTTGAGGCCGCGCACGATCAGCAGCGGCTGGGCGGGGCCGCCGCGGTCGCGCGGGGCGGAGGCGGTGTCGATGGCCATGCGCGAGTGTCTCCGGTCCGCCCGCGCCACGCAACCGACATGCCAGCCGCGGGTTGTGAAGCCCCTCGCCTGCACCTAGCATCCGCCCGGCGAAGGAGACCGCGATGCGACCGCTGTTCGTCCTCATCAAGTGCGAGATGGGCCGCGCCTACGAGACGGCGCGCGAGGCCGTGGACCGGATCGACGAGGTGAGCGAGATCTACTCGATCTCGGGCCAGTACGACCTGCTCGGGAAGTTCTACCTCGCCCCCGATCAGGACCCGGGGCTGTTCGTCACCGAGACCGTCCAGCGCCTGCCCGGGGTGAAGGACACCTTCACCCTGATCACCTTCAACGCTTTCTCGGGGTCAGGCGCGTCCCGCTGAGCGTGCCTGTTCCGTCGGCACGGCTGGTCGCGACCCAGGCACGCACGCTCGCGGTCGCGATCCTGGGCGGCTATGTCGCGCATCTGCTGCATGTGCCGCTCGCCTGGATGATCGGCGCGATGGTGGCCGTCGCCGCGGTCGCCTTCGCGGGCCGGGACGTCGCCGCGATCGCGCTCGCCCGCCCGGTGGCGATGCTGGTGCTCGGCACCGCGCTCGGCCAGACCTACACGCCGCCGGTGCTGCGCGCGCTCGCGGGCAGCCTGCCGGCGCTGATCGTCGCCGGGCTGGGTTCGATCCTGGCCGGGGCGGCGTCGAGCCGGATGACCGCGCGGATCGCCGGGATCGACACCAAGACCGCCTATTACGCGTCCGTTCCGGGCGGGATCATCCTGATGGTGATGCTGGCCGCGCGCGCCGGGCTCTCGGTGCCGACCGTGACGCTGATCCAGACGCTCCGCATGGTGCTGGTGGTGCTGACCTTCCCGCCGCTGCTGGTCGCCTTCGTCAAGCCGGGCGTGGACGTGTTCAGCCTGGTGCCGGTGCCGGTCGCGTGGGCGGTCCTGCCGCTGCTGTTCGCGGCCACCACGGCGGGGGCGTTCGTGCTGCGGCGCTTCGGCATCGCCAATGCGTGGATGTTCGGGCCCGTATGCGTCTCGCTGGTGCTGGCGCTCCTGGACCGGCCGCTCTCCGGCGTGCCCGGGGTGCTGATCGACGCGGCGCAGGTGCTGATGGGGTGGTCGCTGGGCACACGCATCAATCGGGAGTTGATCCTGCGCTCGCGTCCGCTCGCCATCGCGTCGGTGGCGGCGACCGGCCTGCTGTCGCTGCTGAGCGTGCTGGTCGGCATCGTGGTGGCGGTGGCGTTCGGCCTGCCGGTGGCGGCCGCCATCCTGGGCACCGCGCCGGGCGGGCTGCCCGAGATGGCGATCACGGCGAAGGTGCTGAACCTTGGCGTGCCGCTGGTGCTCGGCTTCCACCTGGTGCGGATCTTCCTCTGCAACCTGTTCGTCGAGCCGTTGTACCGCGTCTATGCCTGGGCGGAACGGAAGCTGGGCCTGCCGAGTTGAACGCGCCCGACCCGCCCGCCAGATCGTGTGAAGCGGGCCGGTCAGCGCTGGTCGAATGACGCGACGCTTTCCGGGCATTGGACGCCCGTTCCACACGGAGGAGGGGCGTGCGATGTCGAAACATTTTACATCCATCGGGCGTCAGCGGCGTTCCGCTTGCCGCCAAGGCGCGGCTTCGCGTCGGAAATTTTTACAACGCGTTGCTGTTACGAATCGCTCATCGAAAAAGCTTCGTTGAATCAGAAGGTTGCTCGACTGGCATGCCAATTGCTGACGTATTCCTACATCCGCGGCTCGGTCGGGGGACGTTGCGGATGCGCGGCAACCAACGGGGGCAGTTCATGAGAGCAGTTCTTCTGGCCGGGGCCTTGACCCTCGGTCTCACGGCGGGGGCCATGTCGGCGACCCTGACCGGCAACTACGTGAACGTGGGCGTCAACACCCTGGGCACGCTGGGCAGCGGCGGCTCCACGGCGCCCGGCATCCAGCATGACCCGACCGGCACGCAGAACTTCGGCGTGAACGACTACCTCACGCCGGGCTCGCCGAGCGAGGGTTTCGCCATCAACAGCGATCAGACGGGGTTCAGGCAGAACAACAACTACGGCTTCCCCGGCTTCGCCGACGACTTCGGCAGCGGCGCCGTGACCACAGGCACCGTCGCCGGCTTCGACCATTCCGCGAGCTGGACCGGCGGCATCGCCGGCGTGCTCTCGATCACCAACAGCTACTTCTTCAACAACGGCGACGAGCGCGTCAACGTCACCACCACGATCACCGCGCTGACCGATCTGACCAATCTCGCCTTCGGACGGCATCTGGATCCGGATCCGGACGTGAACACCTTCGGCTCCTTCGACACGCGCAACACCCGCGGCAACACCCTGTTCGCGCCGGAGGATCTCGTCTCGGCCGCCGGGTTGCAGACGGGCCTGACCATCGGGCTGCTGAACCTGACCACGGGCTACACGTCGAACACCGGCATCAGCGGATTCTGCTGCGCGATCGACGACCCGTATAACGTGCTTCTGGGCTACGGTCCGACCTTCCCGACCACCAACGACGGCGACTACGGCTTGCAGATGGCGTGGAGCATCGGCGATCTCGCGGCCGGCCAGACCGCGACGATCCGCTATGCCTATGTGATGGGCGAGCGCCAGGGGGATGTCGGCGGCGACCCGAAGCCGGTGCCCGAGCCCGCCTCGCTCGCGCTGCTCGGCCTCGGCCTCGCCGGCCTCGCCCTCGCGCGGCGGCGGCGGCCCTGAGACGGCGCGCCTGGCGCCGGCCGGATACCCGGCCGGCAACGGCGCTGCCGACCTGTGATACCGGGCTGCCAAAGGTTTGACCTTTGGCGGCCCGGGATCGCGCGCAGGGCTGGTGTGGCGGCTGCGCGCCAAAGGGAACCTCATACCCGGCGCACGACGGTGAAACCCTCGTGCGCCGGGTATGAGACTCTCGGCGGGGAGGCCCCTGGGCCTCCCCGCACGCCGTTTCAGGCCGACCCGACAAGCATGCCGAGCCCGATCGGCATCAGCGGACCGTCAGGTTCGGCCCACGCATCCTGCACCGTGAAGTGGTTGCGCCCGGGCAGCTCCAGCGCCGCGACCGCCGCTCCCTGCTGCGACCAGCGCCGCGCGAAGCCGTGGGTCTGGCGCAGGAACTCGGCACTCTCCGCCCCGCCGACGGCCGCGATCACGCGCAGCCCCCTCGGCGGGGCGAGGTAGAGTGCGGAGAGCCGCGTCGCCTCGGCGAGATCGAGCTGCAGCGCGACGTTCAGCGAGGTCGCGAGCAGCGGCGGCAGTTCGAACACGCCGGAGGACGGCAGCACGCCGGCGAAACGGAGATCGGGCAGGCCGCGCGCCGCCCAGTCGGTCGCGGCCAGGGTCGCGGCGAGATGTCCGCCTGCGGAATGACCACCGACCAGCCAGCGCCGCGACAGGCCGAGGGCCGGCGCCTCGCGCCAGAGCGCGCCCACAGCGGTCCGCACGTCCTCGATGAGCGCGGCGAGGCTCACCTCCGGGCAGAGCGGATAGCCGGGCATCGCCACCGCCACCCCGCGCGCAAGCCACGGGGTGGCGATCCAGGCGACATCGCGGCGGTGGCGGCGCTGCCAGTAGCCGCCGTGGACGAACACCAGCACGGGCGGATCGCTGCCCCCCGTCGGCAGATAGACATCGATCGCGCGCCGCTCGCCCTCGCCATAGGGCAACACGCGCGGCGGATGCGCGGTGAGCGCCGCCGCCATCGCGCTCGCCCAGCGCGCGTCGATCGCCGGGAAGTCCGGCACCGCCGTGACGGTCGCGTACTGCTTCTCGAGCCAGCCGTATCCCGGATCACCCATCGTCACACCCCGAGCATGCCGTGCAGCAGCTCCTGATCCGCGAGCAGCGCCTCGCCCGCCCCCTCCCACGCCACCCTGCCCTTCTGGAGCACGGTGAAGCGATCGGCCAATCGCGCCAGCGCGCGCACGTCCTTGTCCACCACCAGGATGGAAAGCCCCTCGTCCTTCAGCCGCGCGAGCACCGCCCAGATCTCGGCGCGCACCAGCGGGGCGAGACCCTCGGTCGCCTCGTCGAGGATCAAGAGGCGCGGATTGGTCATCAGCGCGCGGCCGATCGCCAGCATCTGCTGCTCGCCGCCCGAGAGCGTGCGCCCTGGCTGGCCCGCGCGCTCCTTCAGCCGGGGAAACAGGGCGAACACGCGGCGCTCGTCCCAGCCCTTGCCGCGCGCGGTGGCGATCAGGTTCTCGCGCACGGAGAGCGTCGGGAACACCTGTCGGCCTTCCGGCACCAACCCGATGCCCTGGCGCGCGATCCGGTGCGGCGGCTCTGCCGTGACGTTGCGCCCATCGAGCAGGATCCTGCCCGCGCGGGCGACCAGACCGAGAACCGCACGGATCGTCGTGGTCTTGCCCATGCCGTTGCGCCCGGCGAGCGCCACCACCTCGCCCGCGCGCACGCGCAGGTCGATGCCGAACAGCACCTGGCTCGCGCCGTAGGACGCGGTGACGCCGGCGAGCTCAAGCATCCACCACCTCGCCGAGATAGGCCTCGCGCACCGCCGTGTCGGCGCGGATCATCTCGGGCGCGCCGGAGGCGATGACGCGGCCCTCGGCCAGCACGGTGATGCGGTCGGCGAGCCGGAACACGGTGTCCATGTCGTGCTCGACCAGCAGCATCGCCACGCGCCCCTTCAGTGCGGCGAGGCGCGCGGCCATCTCGGCCGTCTCGGCCGGGCCGAGCCCCGCGGTCGGCTCGTCGAGCAGCAGCGCGCGCGGGCGCATCGCCATCGCCACCGCGAGTTCGAGCTGGCGCTGCTCGCCGTGACTCAGCAGGCCGGCGGGAACCTGCGCGCGCTCGGCAAGCCCCGCGGTGACGAGCGCCGCATCGGCACGTGCCGCCAGCGTCGCGAGGCTGTCGGCACGGCGGAGGAAGTGGAACGGCGTGCCGACGCGCGACTGCACGGCCAGCATCACGTTGCGCCGGGCCGAGAACTCGCGGCAGAGCTGGGTGATCTGGAAGGTGCGGCCGAGGCCCGCGAGTGCGCGGCGCGAGGGCCGCGCGCGCGTCACGTCATCGCCGTCGAAGACGACGGAACCGCTGTCGGGCATGATCTCGCCGGCGAGCAGCGCGAGCAGCGTGGACTTGCCCGCGCCGTTCGGGCCGATCACCGCATGGCACTCGCCGGTGACGAGGTCGAGCGACACATCCGCCACGGCCGCAAGCGCGCCGAAGCGCTTGGAGAGGCGTTCGGCGCGCAGCAGCGGCTCAGCCATGCGCCGGCGCCCCCGAGACTTGCCCCCAAAGGCCGCGGCGGAAGAACAGCACGCAGAGGAGCAGGATCGGACCGAGCACCAGCATCCAGTGCTCGGTCACCGCGGAGAGCTCCTCCTCGAGCAGCAGCAACGCGAAAGCGCCGAGCACCGGGCCGAACAGCGTTCCCTGCCCGCCCAGGATCACCATCATGATCAGCTCGCCCGAGCGCTGCCACGACAACAGGTCGGGCGAAACGAAAGCCGCCTGGTTGGCGAGCACCGCACCCGCAACGCCCGCCGCCGCGCCCGAGATGGTGAACGCGAGCAGGCGGATGCGATACACGGGATAGCCGAGCGCAAGCATCCGCCGCTCGTTCTGCCGCGCGCCCCTGAGCGCGAGTCCGAACCGCGCCTCCATGACGCGGCGCGCGACCAGCAGGAACCCGACCAGCAGCGCGAGCGCCAGCCAGTAGATCGGCTGGTCGCCGTCGAGCGGCAGGTCGAGCAGATTGTTGCGCGCGGGCAGCATCAGCCCGTCCGTGCCGCCGTACTCGGGGATCGCGAGCACGAGGAAGTACACCATCTGCGCGAAGGCGAGCGTGATCATGATGAAATGCACGCCGCGGGTGCGCAGGCTGACCGCGCCGATCAGGAACGCGAGCGCGCCCGCCGTGATCGCGGCCGCCGGGAAGGCGACGAGGGCATCCGCGCTGCCGCCGATCTCGACCGGCCAGCGCAGCACGGGCGTGCGTTGCCCCGCGTGGTGCAACAGCACGCCGGTGACATAGGCGCCCGTGCCCAGGAACGCGCCGTGGCCGAAGCTGACCAGCCCGCCATAGCCGAGCACGAAGTCGAGCGCCGCGGCCGCAAGCCCGTAGGCCAGCATCCGCGTCATCACGGGCAGCAGATAGCCGCGGTCGAGGGCAGTGAGCACGAAGGGCGCGACGAGCAGCGCGACCAGTCCGAGCCGCGCGGCGATCCAGCCGCGTCGGACGTGCCATGGTGCCGGCTCACGCATGGCGAGGGAACAATCCTTGCGGGCGAATGGCCAGGATCAACGCCATCAGCAGATACACCGCAACCGCGCCGAGATTGGCCGCGACCTGATCCGCCGCCGACGGCTCCATCATCCCGCGCAGCACGGTCGGCAGCACGGCGCGCGAGAGCGTATCGACCAGCCCCACCAGCAGGGCGCCGGCCATCGCGCCCCGCACCGAGCCGAGCCCGCCGACGACCACGACGACGAAGGTGAGGATCAGGATCTGCTCGCCCATCCCCACCTGCACCGCGAGCAGCGGTCCCGCCATCATGCCCGCGAGCCCGGCCAGCGCGCCGCCGATCGCGAACACCAGCGCGAACAGCACCTGGATGTTCACCCCGAGCGCCTGGACGATCGCGCGGTGCGTCGTGCCGGCGCGGATCAGCATGCCGAGCCGGGTGCGCGCGATCAGCCACCACAGGAAGGCCGCGGCGAGGATGCC
Organism: Elioraea tepidiphila DSM 17972; assembly: GCF_000378465.1. Lineage (GTDB taxonomy): Bacteria > Pseudomonadota > Alphaproteobacteria > Acetobacterales > Acetobacteraceae > Elioraea > Elioraea tepidiphila. The sequence goes on along the minus strand of NZ_KB899922.1, from coordinate 19,338 downwards.
GGCGCCGATGATCGCGAGGCGATAGGCGGGGTAGGGCACACCCGGGATGATCTCCACGCTGCCGGCGAGCGCCTCGGGCGTGCCGAGGAAGATCGGCTGCGGCCCCCAGACGATCTTCACCGACTCGTTGGCGATCAGGATCACCGCATAGGTGACGAGCACCTGGTCGAGATGGTCGCGCGCATAGAGGCGCCGGATCAAGGTCAGTTCCAGCAGCAGCGCGATCAGGGCGCTCGCCGCCACGCCGGCGAGCACGCCAAGCGCGAAGGAGCCGGTGCGCGCGGTGACGGTGGCGCCGGCGAAGGCGCCCAGCATGTAGAGCGAGCCGTGCGCGAGGTTGATCACGTCCATCACGCCGAAGATCAGCGTGAGGCCCGCCGCCATCAGGAACAGCATCACGCCAAGCGTGAGGCCGTTGAGCGTCTGCTCAAGGAGGAGAAGGGAATCCATGAAAGGAGCTCGGGGGGACTACGCTACCGGGTCCCATCGCGGCAAGCCGCGATGGGAGCCCGGTCCCCCCGAACCCCCCTGCACAGGGCGTCGCTCCCTTTGGTCGCGACGCACGCCCCGACCAACGGGAGGGGCGCCCTCCAGGGGGGTCCGGGGGGCCTTGCGGCCCCCCGGGACTTCTTACGCCAGTTTACACTGCGACGCATACGCGTCCTGGTGATCCTGGAACGCCGTGCCGATCGTGCGGTTGACGATCCGTCCACGCTCGTCCTTCACCACCTCGCGCATGTAGATCGTCTGGATCGGATGGTTGTTGTTGCCGAACCGGAACTGACCACGCACCGACTGGAAGTCCGCCCGCTTCAGCGCCGCGGCGAAGGCCGCCCGGTCGCCCACCCGCCCGCGCGTCGCCGCGATCGCCGAGCCGATCAGCAGCGCCGCGTCGTAGCCCTGGCTGGCATAGAGGCTCGGCAGCCGCCCGTACTCGCGCTCGAAGGTGTCGACGAACTGGCGGTTCGCCGGCACCGGCAGGTCGAGCGCCCATTGCGACGAGTTGAAGCAGCCGAGCGCGTCCTCGCCCACCGCCGGGAGCACGTCCTGGTCGAAGCTGAAGCCCGGGCCGTAGAGCGGCACGCGCCCGCGCAGCCCCGCCGCCGCGTACTGCTTGATGAAGTTGATGCCCAGGCCACCGGGCAGGAAGATGTACACGGCCTCGGGGTTGGCGTTGCGGATCGCCGCGAGCTCGGCCGCGTAGTCGAGCTGATCGAGCCGCGTGTACTGCTCCGCGATCACCTCGCCCTTGAAGAAGCGCTTGAACCCGGTCAGCGCATCGCGCCCTGCCGGATAGTTCGGCGCGAGGATATAGGCGCGCTGCTTGTTCTGCTGCGTGACGTACTGGCCGACCGCCTCGTGCAGGTTGTCGTTCTGCCAGGCCACGTTGAAGTAGTTCGCGTTGCAGCCCTCGCCGGCGAGCTGGCTCGGCCCGGCATTGGCGCTGATGTAGGTCGCGGCGGGCAGCACCACCGGTGCGACCGCCAGCATCACGTTCGAGAACACGATCCCGGTCAGCACCTGGATGCGATCGCGGCGCACCATGCGCTCGGCGATCGCGCGGCCGTTCTCGGGACGCAGGCCGTCATCGGCGATCACGACCTCGACCGGCAGACCACCGAGCCGGCCGGACGCGTTCTTGACGACCAGGTTGAAGCCGTCGCGGATGTCGTTGCCGAGTGCCGCTCCAGGCCCGGACAGCGTCGTGATCATGCCGATCCGGATCGGCCCTGTTTGCGCGAGCGCCGGCGCGGCGAGCCCCGTCAGCGGCACCGCGGCGGATGCCGCCAGCATGCTCCGTCGTGTCAAGGTCATCGTGAACCTCCCCTGTTCGCTCTCAACGGCTCATGCGTTCGGCAGAGCCGTGCCGATCATGCAGTCGCGCGACACGATCTCCGCCAGCCGCGCCTCATCCCACCCGTCGGTCCCCGCAGGCCGGCGCGGCAGCACGAGATAGCGCAGATCCGCGGTGCTGTCGTGCACCCGAACGGCCATGCTGTCGGACAGCCGAACGCCGAACTCGGCCAGCACCACGCGCGGCTCGCGCACGGCGCGCGAGCGGTATTCGAAGCTCTTGTACCAGTCGGGCGGGATGCCGAGCAGCGGCTTCGGGTAGCAGCTGCACAGCGTGCAGACGATCATGTTGTGGATCGTGTCGGTGTTCTCGACCACATGCAGCGGGGTCGCGCCCATCTCGACGCCGAACTCGCGCACGGCCGCGCTGCCGTCCGCGAGCAGCCGCGCCTTGAACGCGGGATCGACCCAGGCACGCGCGACCACCTGCGCGCCGAGCGCGGGGGTGATCGTGTCCATCCGCTCCACCTGGCGCGCGACCTCGCCCGGGGCGAGCACGCCCGCTTCCTCAAGCAGCTCGCGCAGCGCGCGCGCGCCGATCGCCGAGCGCGAGGCGAAGGACGGATCGTCCGGCGCGTGGTCGTGGTGATGGTGCGGACCGTCATGCGGCATGGGCCGGCTCCAGCCAGTGCTCGTAGAGCTCGATGTCCACCGTGTCGCCGGGATCGCCTTCGTATCGGTCCCAGACCGCACCGAGCGGGAAACGGACGCGATACAGCACCTGCATCGGCAGCCCGTCCTCGCCGACCGCGAGCCCCTCCGGGTTGCGGAACGGCCCCATCACCTCGGCGACCGTGCCGGTCAGCCCACGCACGTAATGCGGCGTGCGGATGTGCTGCCGGCCGAGGCTGATCGCAGGGCGCTCGCGCGCCACCCGCACCGCCACGCCGGGGGCGAAGCGCGCGCTCACCGCTTCGCCTCGAGCTCGGCGACGCGCGCGGCGAAGGAGCCGGGCGGGATCACCCCGTCCTTCTCCATGGTCCAGGCGATGCTGGCCAGCCAGCGCTCGTAGTAGCTGAGTCGGCGATAGTCCTCGGCCGGCATCTGTTCGATGCCGAGCCGCAGCTTGTCCGCCGACATCAGCCCCTTCTGGCCGAGCACGTAGCGGATCGCATCCACCTCCTTCTCCCACGGCGCGAGCGCGTGCTCCGCGCGCGGCACGGGGCCGGCGGGATCGCCGCCGATGTCGTGATGGCCTCGATCGGTCTCGCTCATGGCACGAGTCTAGGGGGTAGCGCGCGCGTCGGGCAATGTCAGGCTGCGCGCCCGACATGCGCCAGCATGTCGGCCCCTGGCAGGGTGTGGATCGGCGGCGCCTTGGCGAGCGCTTCGAGGTCGGGCAGCGGCCGGGCGCAGCGCTCGGTCCGTGCCATCGCCCGCTCGATCGCCGCCGCCGCGGCGAGCAGGAACGCGTCGCCCCGCCGCGGCCCGACGATCTGCAGGCCGAAGGGGAGGCCGTTCGCGTCCAGCCCGCAGGGCAGGATGATCGCCGGGTGGCCGGCGAGCGTCACCGCATAGGGCAGCGCGAGCCAGTGGTAGTAGGAGCGGAGCTTCACCCCGTCGATCTCCATCGGCGCAAGCTCGGTCCAGGGCCGCGGCTGCACCGTCATGCCCGGCGTGATGATCAGGTCGTGGTCCTGGAAGAAGGCGTGGAAGCGCCGCGCGATCGCGGTCTGCGCGGCATGCGCGCGGGCGTGATCCTCCAGCGTATAGGTCAGCCCCTCCTCGACATTGGCGATGATGTTCGGACCGAGCATGTGGCGCCGGGTGCGATAGGCCGGCAGGTGCTTGGCGAGCGCCCCTTCGGCGCGCAGCACGGCGAAGGCGTCGTCGGCGCCGCTCATGTCGGGGCTCGCCTCGGCGACCTGCCCGAACAGGTGGCGGATGCGCCCGATGCGGTCACGGAACAGCCCGCGCACCTCCTGCGAGGTCGGGCAGAAGCCGAAATCCTCGGTCACCGCGACGCGCAGCGTGCCGGGATCGACCTCCCTGAGCGGATAGAACGACGTCGCATCGACCGGGCAGGAGAGCGGATCGCGCGGATCGTCCGTCGCCATGGCCGAGAGCATCAGCGCCAGATCGGGCACGTTGCGCGCCATCGGGCCGAGCACGGAGAGCGGCGTCCAGCCAAGGCCGCGCTTCTCCGACGGCACGAGGCCCGGGGTCGGCCGGAAGCCGACGATGCCGCAATAGGCGGCCGGGTTGCGCAGGGAACCGCCCGTGCGCACAGGCGCGAGCGGCCGGCACGCCTCCCACAGTTCCGGCCCCGCGGCGCGGTGGATCGCGCCGCACACCCCGCCGCCCGGCAGCAGATGCTCGTTCGCCGCGTTCACGATCGCGTCGAGATCGAGCGTGGTGATGTCACCCTGCCAGGCGCGGAGCGGCATTCAGAACCCCATCGCGCAGCCGTCCTTGCGCGGATCGGACCCGGCCACGAGCGAGCCGTTCCTGTGATCGATCCAGATCGCCTGGCCGCCGCCATGCGGCTTCTCGACCAGCTTCGGCGTGTGGCCCATGCGCGCGAGCCGATCGACCGTCGCGGCGGGAATGCCGCGCTCGACCTGCACCTCGCCTGAGCGTGGAAAGAGCCGCGGCGCGTCGATCGCCTCCTGCACGTCCATGCCGTGATCGAACATGTTTGCGAGCACGCTCGCATGGCCGAAGGGCTGGTAGTGGCCGCCCATCACGCCGTAGGGCATCACGGCGCGGCCGTCCTTCATCACCATGCCGGGGATGATCGTGTGCATCGGCCGCTTGCCGGGCGCGATGCAGTTCGGGTGGCCGCGCTGAACGCGGAAGCCGAAGCCTCGGTTGTGCAGCATCACACCGGATTTCGGCGCAAGGATGCCCGAGCCGAACCCCTCGAACAGCGAGTTGATGAAGCTCGCCGCATTGCCGTCGCCGTCGACCACGCAGAGATAAACGGTGTCGGCGTGGGCGGGCAGGATCTCGGCCATGCCGGCGGGCGGGAGTTCGCGCATCGCCCGCTCGGGGTCGATCGTGCGCGCGAGCGCGTCGAGATAATCCGGCGAGAGCAGGCGCGCGACCTCGACCTCCACCTGCGCGGGGTCGGCGAGGAAGGCGTCGCGGTCGCGATAGACGAGCCGCCCCGCCTCGATCGCGGTGTGCCAACGCTCGGCCGACATCGGCAGGGCGGCCGGCTCCAGCCGGTCGAGCACGCCGAGCAGCATGAGCGCGATCAGCCCCGAGCCGTTGGGCGGGCACTGCACCACCTCGTAGCCGCGGAACGTGCCGCGGATGGGGGTGACGAACTCGGCCGTCGCGTTGGCGAAATCCTCCTCGGTGTGCAGGCCGCCGAGGCTGCGCAGCTTGGCCACCATGTCGGCCGCGATCGGGCCTTCGTAGAATGCCTTCGACCCGTTCTTCGCGATCGCGCGCAGCGTCGCCGCAAGTTCGGGCTGGCGGAACACCTCGCCCGCCTTCAGGGGCGCGCCGTTGCGCAGGAACTTCACCCGGCTGTCCGGATCGGCGGCGAGCTTGTCGCGCGACGATGCCCAGTCGCTCGCCGTGCGGTCGTGCACCGGATGCCCCTCCTCGGCGAGGCGGATCGCCGGCTGCAGCACCTCATCGAGCCCTTTGCGGCCGTGCCTGGCGAGCAGCGCCTCCCAGGCGCGCACGGCGCCGGGGATCGTCACGACATGCGGGCTCAGCGGATCGAGCGCCGTGATGCCCTGCGCCTCGAACCAGTCGATGGTGGCGGCTGCGGGCGCCTTGCCCGAGCCGTTCATGGCGATCACGTCGTTCGAGCCGGTCGGCGCGTAGAGGCAGAAGCAGTCACCGCCGATGCCGGTGGATTGCGGCTCGACCACGCAGAGCACGGCGCAGGCCGCGACCGCGGCGTCGAGCGCATTGCCGCCCGCGCGCAGGATGTCGAGTGCGGCGAGGGTCGCGACCGGCATCGAGGTCGCGGCCATGCCGTTCACCCCGCGGGCGGGGCTGCGGCCAGGGAAGTGGAAATCGCGCATCGGTCTCTCCGTTTCGGCCGCGCTTACAGGCAGGTCATGCCGCCATCGATCAGCAGGCTGGCGCCGTTGATCAGCGCCGCCGCCGGCGAGGCGAGGAACACGGCCGCTCCCATCACGTCCTCCACCTGGCCGATCCGGCCGAGCGGGATCGCGCGGATGCTGCGCGCCATCACCGTCTCGTCGCTCAGCAGCCCGACGGTCAGCGGCGTCTCGATGAAGGTCGGACAGATCGCGTTCACGCGGATGCCGTGCGGGCCGAGCTCCACCGCCATTGCCTTGGTCAACCCTTCGAGCGCGTGCTTGGTCGCGGTGTAGATCGAGCGGTTCACGCCGGCGACATGGCCGTTCACCGAGGAGAGGTTGATGATCGCGCCGCCTTTGCCGGCCGCGACCATGCCCTGCGCCACCGCGTGCGCGACCGTCACCGCGGCGCGGATGTTCAGATCGAGCAGCGCATCGACGGAGGCGTCGTTCAGCTCCAGGAACGGCTCGCGGATGTTGGTGCCGGCGTTGTTCAGCAGCACGTCGAACGGGCCGTGTTCGGCCACCACGCGCCGGACGGCGGCACGGTCGGTCACGTCGAGCGCCACCGCGACCGCCTTGGGCAGGCTGCGCCCGGCGATCGCGGCGACCGTCGCATCCATCTCGTCCTTGGCGCGCGCGGCCAGCACCACCTCGGCGCCCGCTTCGGCGAAGGCGATCGCGATCGCCCGGCCGAGGCCGCGCGAGGCGCCGGTCACCAGCGCGCGCTTGCCGTCCAGCCGGAAGCTGGGCGTGGTCGGAATCCTGGTCTCGGAGGACGAAACGGCCATTGCCCGATGATCTCTCCCCTGACGGCGTTGCGCCGTGATGCCACGGGGCTACTGGGCGGTCCAGCCGCCGTCCACCAGCAGGTGCGTCCCGGTGACCATGCCGGCGGCCGGGGAACAGAGATAGACCACGGAGGCCGCGACCTCCTCGACCGTCGCCGGCCGGCCCATCGGGATGCGGGCTAGGATGTCGGCGCGTGTCGCCGGATCGGCGAAGGCCCTGGCCGCGAGCGCGGTCTCGACGAAGGTCGGGGCGATCGTCACCACGCGGATGCCGCGCGGCGCGAGTTCCAGCGCCATCGCCTTGGTCATGCCCTCGACCGCGTGCTTGGTACCGCAATAGACGGTGCGGTTCGGGCCGCCGACCACGCCCATCTGCGACGACACGTTGACGATCACCCCGGCCTTGCCACCGGCGACCATGCCGCGCGCCACCGCCTGGGCGACGAAGTAGGCCGCGCGCACATTGACGTCGTAGAGCGCGTCGAAGGTGGCCTCGTCCATCTCCAGGAACGGCTTCGGGCGGTTGATGCCGGCGTTGTTGACCAGGATGTCGTAGGGGCCCGTCTCGGCGATGCGCGCCTTCGCGGTCGCCGTATCGGTGACGTCGAGCACCAGCATCTCCGCCTGCCCGCCGGCCGCGCGGATCGCCGCCACGCCCTCCGCGAGCTCGGCCGCGGCGCGGGCCGCGAGCGTCACCGCCGCGCCGGCCGCGGCCAGCGCCTCGGCCGTCGCGCGGCCGATGCCCCGGCTCGCCCCAGTGACCAGCGCGCGCCTGCCGTGGAGGCGGAACCCGATCGCCGTCATGCGTCTCTCCTTCGTCGCTGCGGACACGGCACGCGCGAATGCCCGGGCCGTCAAGACAGCACGCGATGCGCGCGCTATGGATAGCGGCGCCGAGTCGGGGAGGAGCGCATGGCCGAGACGATCGCCTGGGAGGATTTCGCGCGGGTGGAGATCCGCGTCGGCACGGTCGTGGACGCGCAGCCCTTCCCGGAGGCGCGCAAGCCGTCGCTCAAGCTCTGGGTCGATTTCGGCGCGCCGATCGGCACGCGTCAGACCTCGGCGCAGCTGACGGTGCACTACAAGCCCGATGCGCTGATCGGCCGGCAGGTCGCGGGCGTGGTGAACTTCCCGCCCAAGCGCATCGCCGAGTTCGAGAGCCAGTTCCTGGTCCTCGGCTTCCCGGACGAGAACGGCGGCGTGGTGCTGATCCGCCCCGACTTCCCGGTGCCGAACGGCGGACGGCTGTTCTGAGCGGTCAGCCGCGCGAGGCGACCAGGTCCGCCTCCAGCGCATCCTCGTCCAGGGCCACGCCAAGCCCGGGTTCGTTCGGCACGCGCACGGCACCGGCCTCATAGGGGAAGGGTTCGGCGGTGACGTCGCGCGCGAACACGTAGCGCGGCATGTAGAACTCGCAGCCGAGCCGGATGTTGGGCGCGGCGGCGATCAGATGGGCGGCGGCGGCGAGCGCGATCCCGCCCTCCCACAGCGTGCCGCCATAGGTCGGCATCCCGGCAGCGGCGGCGACCGCATCGGCCTCGCGCGCACGCAGGATGCCACCCGTCTTCATCAGCTTGATCGAGACGCAGTCGGCCCAGCCGGCCTGCGCGCAGTCGAGCATCTCGCGCGCGGAATAGACGCTCTCGTCGGCCATCACCGGCGTGTCGAGCGCGGCCGCGATCATCGCCAGCACGCGCTCCTGGCCGCGGCGCACGGGCTGTTCGATGAAGCCGAGCTCGAGCGCGTCAAGGTCCCGGCAGAAGCGCAGCGCCTCCTCGGGCGCGAGCCCCTGGTTGTAGTCGGCGCGGATATCGGCGGCGGGGCAGGTCTCGCGCAGGGCCGCGAGACGGTCGAGATCATCGGCGTGGGTGAGGAAGCCGGTCTTGACCTTGAAGATTCCGATCCCCTCCGCGACCATTGCGCGGGCGCGGTCGAGATCGGCGGCGAAGTCGGGGTCGGCGATCGAGAACGACAGCGGGATGGTCTCGCGCACCGCTCCGCCCAGCAGCGCGTGCACGGGCAGGCCGGCGCGCCGTCCGGCGATGTCCCAGAGCGCCATCTCGACGGCGGCCTTCGCCTCCGGGTGCCCCATCAGCGCGTAGTCCATGGCGTCGGCGAGCGCGGCGATGCGCGTGACGTCCGCGCCCTCCAGCACCGCGCGCAGGGCGCCGTCGATCGCCGCTGCCGTGGTGTCGGCGGTGTTGCCGAACGGCGCCCAGGGGGCTGCCTCGCCGAGCCCCTCGATGCCGTCCGCCGTCAGGATGCGCACGATCACCCGGCCGACGCGCCGCGCGATCTCGCCGGAGCCGTGCGCGCGCCGCATCGCGATCCCGCTGTCGATGCGGACGACCTGGAGCCGTTCGATCCGATCAGGCATGGCGCTCCTCGCGCGCGGCAAAAAGGCGTGGGACGAACCAGAACAGGGCCAACACGGCGAGCACGAAGCCGAGCCGAACGTGGTCGGAGACCATGTGGCCGAACGCCGCGAACAGGCCGGACGCAAGCGCAATGACGCGCGCGGGGCCGGAGAGCCGCGTGCGCAGGAATCCGCCGAACGCCGCGCCGACCAGGGTGAGCGCCGCGATCAGCGTCACCGTGTCCTCGATCACGGTGACCATGCCGCCGCGCCAGATGATGCCCTGGTCGTAGATGAAGGCGTAACCGACCACGAAACCCGCCAGCGCGAAGCGCAGCGCCTGCACCGCCGTCGCCATCGGGTTCGCGCCCGCGATCGCCGCCGCGGCATAGGACGCGACCGCAACCGGCGGTGTCGCGTCCGCAAGCACCGCGAAGTAGAACATGAACAGGTGCGCGGGCAGCAGATCGACGCCGTATTCCTGCAGCACCGGACTGCCGAGCGCGGCCGTGATGATGTAGGCCGGCGTGGTCGGCACGCCCATGCCGAGGATCAGCGCGGTCAGCATGAGCAGCAGGCAAAGCAGGGCCAGGCTGCCGCCGGCGAGCCCCTTCACGATGCCGCCGAACGCCACCACCAGCCCGGTGACCGTCAGCGCCGAGGTGATGATCCCGGCACCGGCGACCGCGGCCGCCAGCACTGCCATGGTGCGCGCGCCGTTGCCGAACGCGTCGATGATCGCGCGCGGCCCCATGCGCGTGTGCGAGCGCAGGCTCGCGCAGACCATCATCAGCGTGGTCGCGGCGAAGGCGGCGAAGTTGCCCGACCAGCGCTCGACCAGGAGCCACACCAGCACCGCGATCGGCAGGATCAGATGGGAATCGCGCGCCACCTCGCGCCAGGGCGGGATGGTGTCCGACTCCATCGCGGCAAGCTCGAGCCGTTTCGCCTCGAAATGGACCGAGACGAAGATCGCGAAGAAGTAGAGCACCGCGCCGATCGCCGCCGTGACGATGATGTCTCCATAGGGGATGTTCGTGATCTCGCTCATCACGAAGGCGGCCGCGCCCATCACCGGCGGCATGATCGCGCCCCCGGTGCTCGCCGCAGCCTCGATACCGCCGGCGACGGCCGGCGCGTAGCCAAGCCGTTTCATCATCGGGATGGTGATCGAGCCGGTGGTGGCAACGTTCGAGACGGTCGAGCCGCTCATCGTGCCGAACAGGCCCGAGGTGATCACCGACACCTTGGCCGGTCCGCCCGCGAAGCGCCCCGCGACGGCGGCGCCGAAGTTGGAGAACAGCCGCCCCGTGCCCGAGCCCTGCACGAAGGCACCGAACAGGATGAACATCGCGATCGTGCCGGCGACGATGCCCGTGAGCGGCCCGAAGATGCCGCCGACGATCGGCACGATGTAGACCGTCTCGATGATCATCGCGACGCTGAACGGGCGCGTATTGAACACGCCCGGCATCCACTGCCCGACATACATGTAGAGCAGCGAGACGATGACGATGCCGGCGAGGATCGGTGCCACCGCGCGCCGGATCGCCTCCAGCAGCGTCACCACGGCGATCACGCCGAGCCACCATTCGAGCCCGGTCAGCGGATCGATGAACTCCATGCGCGCGTTGATCTGCTGCGCGTGGGCGAGGAAGTAGAGGCTCGCCGCGGCGGAGAGGGAAGCGAGCACGAGATCCGGCAGGCTCGGCCGGCGGGCGGGACTCGCGCCCGGCCGCGCGGGGTGGATGACGAAGATGAGCGGCAGCAGGGTGAGCAGATGGAAGCCGCGCATCTGCAGCGGCTCCAGCACCAGGAACACGTCCTGCGTCCAGCGCCCGGCGCCGAACGCCTCGCGCGCGACCAGCTCCATCAGCCCGGCGCCGCCGAGCCAGAAATGCGCGAAGCCGACCAGCGCCGCGTAGAGCGCGATCAGCGGCTGCCAGGGACCCGCGAGCTCGCGCATGCCCGAGCCGTCACGAACAGGGACGGGCCGGGATCGCTCCCGGCCCGCCGATCGAACCCGCCGCCGTCAGAGCGTGCAGCCGGCTTCGGCGAAGGCGCGGCGCGCCCCCGGATGGATCGGCGCGCCGGGATACTTGCACGCCACCGCCGGGTTGAACGCGGCCATCGAGGGATGGATGCCGCCGAGACGCTCGCGATTCGCGATCACCGCCTTGATCATGTTGTACACGACCTGCTCCGGCATGGCGGTCGGCACCACCAGCACCGTGTCCATGGTCGTGACCGGCACCTCGGCGGTCTGCATCGGTGCGGGATAGGTCCCGGCCGGGATCACGCCCTGGCTGAAGCCGTAGGTCTGCGAGAGATGGTCGCGGATGTCCTGCGGGAAGGCGACCAGCGTGGCCGGGCGCCGGCCGCGCACGATCTCGTTCACCATCGCCGCCGGCCTGGCGAGCGCGACGTAGAGATAGTCCACCTGCCCGTCCATGAAGGCGTTGGCGATGTCGGTGTAGCTGCCCTGCACCACGCGGCCGCCATCGGCACGGATCTTGTCGAAGCTCGTACCGAGATGGCGGAGGATGTGGATCAGCGTCAGCGTGTCGGACGAGGTGCCCTGCGGCGCGCCGATGCGCAAGCCGCGCATGGTCAGGATCGCCTTCATGTCCGACGGACCCTCGTCGGTCCGCCGCAGCATGTGATGCTCGGTCGGGCTCCAGCCGACGCCGATATGGGAGATCTTGTCGTGCGGCGCGCGGTACGGCTCCTCGCCCTTGATCGCCGAGGAGACCAGGAAGTCGAGCCCGAAGCCGATCTGGCTGATGCCGTTCTGCACCCGGGTCGGGTTGCCGAGCCCGCCGCCCGGCACCACGCGGATGGTCAGGCCGGGCACGTTCTCCTGCAGGATCTGCGAGAGCCCGGTCGCCATCGTGTACCAGCCGCCGCCGAGCGCGCCGGCCACCATCTCGTAGGTCTGCGCCTTCGCCGGCCCGCCGAGCGCGATCGCCGCCGCGGCCGCCAGCACCACTGCACGTCGTGTCGTCACGGTTCATCCCCCGTTGGATTGCCTCACCTCGGTGTGATCATGCTGCGGCGCGACGCGAGGGGCAACCCGGGCCGTCCCGGAAGTGGGACGCGGCCTTGGGTCACCGTGGGCGTGGCCAGCGCGGATGCAGGGCATCGATCACGTAGGCATGGCTGTGCCGCACGGCTCCGCCGGCCAGATGCGGATGATCGGGCGGCAGATCGTGTTCGTGCTCGACGGCGACCGGATCACGCGCGGGCCACAGCACCGCCGCGGCCAGGGCGGCGGCAAGACCGATCGCGCCATGCACCACGAACGCCACCGGCAATCCGCCCTGCGTCGCGGTCCAGCCCGCCAGCGGGTAGGTGACCAGCCAGGCGGCATGGCTGAGCGCGAACTGCGCGGCAAACAGCGCGGGACGGTCGCGCGGCGCGGCGGAGCGTCGCAGCAACCGCCCGGTGGGCGTCAACAGCGCGCCGTAGCAGAGGCCGATCAGGGTCCAGGCGATCAGCAGCGTCGACCAGCGCGGCGGCAGGACGGCCAGTGCCGCGAGCACCAGCGGCGCGGCGACGCCGCCGCCGATCATCACGATGCGGTCGGAGACGCGATCGAGCAGGCGCGGCAGCACGAGCGCGGCCGCCATGGAGCCCGCGCCGAAACAGGCCAGGGCCACGGCCACCTCCTGCTCGGGCCGGGCGAGCACCTCGCGCACGGCCAGCACCGTATCGACCAGCACGATCGCGCCGGGCGCGGCGACGGCGAGGTTCAGCGCCATCAATCCCCTGAGCCGCGGCGTGCGCGCGAAGACGACGAAGCCGACCTTCGCCCGGGCGAGCCATCCCCGGTCGGTCAACGGCTGCGGCGAGGGCAGTCGCACCGACAGCACCAGCAGCGCCGAGGCGATGAAGCCAACGGCCGTGCCCGCGAACAGCGCATGAAACGTCACGACCGTGAGCAACGCCGCCGCGATGGCGGGGCTGGCGAGCGCCTCCAGATCATAGGCCAGCCGCGACAGCGACAGCGCCCGGGTGTAGTCGCGCTCGTCGGTCAGGATGTCGGGGATGGTCGCCTGGAAGGTGGGCGAGAACAGCGCCGAGGCCGATTGGAGCAGCCCGATCAGGAGGTAGACATGCCACTCGGCGGACACGAACGGCAGGGCCAGGGCGAGCGGGACGCGCACGAGATCGAGCGCCACCAGCAGCCGGCGGCGATCGGCGATGCCGGCGAGCGAGGCGGCCCAGGGACCGATCGCGATATAGGCGAGCATCTTGATCGCGAGCGCGGTGCCGAGCACGGAGGCCGCACGGGGTCCGGCGAGATCGTGCGCGACGAGCGCGAGCGCCACGGTCGCGAGCCCGGTGCCGAGCAGCGACGCGATCTGGGCGAGCAGGAGGCGGCGATAGACCCGGTTGGCGAGGATCGACAGCACGATGTGGATGCTAGCGCGGGCGGCGTTCCGGCGCACCGCTCCACCCTGCCCGCGGCGCTGATCGCCGCCTATCGCGCGGCGTGGTACCGCATCGCGCATCCGGACGGGCCGGAAACGATCCGGATCGGCGCGCCCGCACCGCGCACCCAGGCATGGCTTCGCGGCATCGGATGCGCGGGGGCTGCGTTCGTCACGGCCTGCAACCCGCGCGGGCAGCGTCAGGACGAAGCTGCGAACAGCGCCGCGATGGCGCGGCTGCGCGCGCATGTTGCGGCGCGAGGCTGGCCCTGTCGCGAGGGCGCGGGCGGTGACGATGCCGGCGCGTGGACGCCCGAGCCGTCGCTGCTGGTGGCGCTCGACGCGCCGGTGCAGGCGGCGGCACTCGGCCGTGCCTTCGCCCAGAACGCCGTGGTCTGGATTCCGGCCGAGGGCCCGGCGCGGCTCGTGCTGCTCAGCTAGCCGTCTCGTGCGGCTGCCAGTAGCGCAGCACCACCGCGCGCGCCTTGTCGAAGGTGGTGTTCTCGCGGATCGGCGTCGGCTTGCCGCTCTTCGCCCAGCGCAGCGCGAAACTGCGCAGCTCGTCGTCCGACAGCGTCTCGGCGACGAGGTCATTCAGGAGCGCGGTGAACGCCTCCGGCGGCGCCTCCTCGTCCTCGCCGCCGGTCACCTGGGAGGCGACCTCGCGCGCGAAGGCGATCGCGTCGAGGATCGCGGCCGCCTCCTCGCGCGAGTAGTCGTGCAGGTCGCGGCAGGGCGGGGCGGGTACGACCCGCAGCGCCATCAGCGCCTCGACCTGTTCGTCGGTGGCGGTGCCCGGGCGGCCGGTGCGCGGCATCTCGGGCCAGGTGTCCTCGACCTCCGGCCCGGCCTGCACCTCCGGCGCGGCAGCCAAGGCCGGCGCGGCCGCGGGGCGGCGGCGGAACCAGCGCCACGGCATGAGCAGCAGCAGCGTCACTGGGCCGAGCCAGCGGATCAGACCCCAGATCGCTGCAACAATCGCGCGGATCACACCCATCGATGCCGCATCACTGCCCAGGAACCGCCAGGCCCGGAAAACCGAACCGCGGTCCCGGGCCAGCCCGAACCGCGGTTGTCCTCAACGCTTGGGGGTGGCGTGCCACCCCGGCTAGTGGGTTCAGAACCCCTCACGCTCCAGCCGCTTGCGCTCCAGCTTGCGGGCGCGGCGCACGGCCTCGGCCTCCTCGCGCGCGCGGCGCTCGGACGGCTTCTCGTAGTGGCGGCGGAGCTTCATCTCGCGGAAGATGCCCTCGCGCTGCATCTTCTTCTTCAGCGCCTTCAGCGCCTGATCGACGTTGTTGTCACGAACCAGAACCTGCACGTGCAGACACCCTCCATTCGCTCTCATGCCCTTCCCGGGAGTGGGATCACCTGCGGGCACAAAAACAGGCCCGAGCCGGAGGCCGGCTCGGGGGTGATCTGGATAGCACAGGCGCAAGCGGCGCGAAAGGCCGAACGCGGCGCTTTGCCGGCCGCGGGATCGGCCCTATCTGTGGGGAAACCGCGTCGGACCTCCGCATGGCCATCCTGAAGATCGCCCGCATGGGGCATCCCGTCCTGCTGACCCGGGCCGCGCCGGTCGATGACCCCGCCGCGCCCGAGCTTCGTCGTCTGGTCGCGGACATGGTGGACACGCTGCTGGACGCCGACGGGGCCGGGCTGGCCGCGCCCCAGGTGCACGTGCCGCTCCGGCTGTTCATCTTCCGCTGCCGGCCCGAGCGCCTGACCGACTCGCCCGAGGACCTGCCCACCGGCCTCGGCGTGCAGGTGCTGATCAACCCCGAGGTCGAGCCCGCCGGCGAGGAGGTGGACGTCGCCTGGGAAGGCTGCCTGTCGATCCCCGGGCTGCGCGGGGCGGTGCCGCGGCCGGCGCGCATCCGCTACCGCGGCCTCGATCTCGAGGGCAATCGCATCGACCGCACGGTGACGGGCTTCCATGCCCGCGTGGTGCAGCACGAGTTCGACCACCTGGACGGCATTCTCTATCCGATGCGGATGGACGATTTCGCGCTGTTCGGCTTCACCGACGAGATCGCGCGCGCGGCTCACGCGGCCGCACAGGCGCCGAAGGCCGGCGGGCGCGACGGCTGACACGAGGGGAACGGGCGATGGGAGCGATCGAGCGCAGCGAGGAACGCGACCGGACGGTCGAGGCGGCGCTGCCGCACGTGCCGCTGGATGGGTGGACCAGCAAGGCACTGCGGGCGGGGCTCGCCGATGCCGGGTTCGATCCGGCCGATCTCGGCCTGCTGTTCCCCGGCGGCCCGGTCGAGGCGATCGAGGTCTGGTGCGATCTCGCCGACCGGCGGATGGCGGAGGAGGTGAGCCGGCTCGATCTCGCGTCCATGCGCATCCGTGACCGCGTGACCGCGGCGATCCGCATCCGGCTGGACCAGAATGCCGGGCGGAAGGAAGCGGTGGCGCGCGCGACCGCCCTGCTCGCCCTGCCGCAGAATGCGCCCGCCGCCGCGCGCATCACCGCGCGCACGGTCGATGCGATCTGGGTCGCGATCGGCGACCGCTCGACCGACTTCTCCTGGTACACCAAGCGCGCCAGCCTGGCCGCGATCTACAGCGCGACCATTCTGTATTGGCTGCGTGACGACAGTCTCGAGGCGGAGGCAACGCTCCGCTTCCTCGATCGCCGCATCGAGGCGCTGATGCTGATCCCGAAGGTGCAACGGCGGTTCGCCGATCTTGCCGCGCGCCTGCCGGATCCGTTCGGCCTGCTCGGCCGGCTGCGCCGCGCCTGAGGAACCGGCCCCGCCCCGTCACGTTCTGCACCCAGCGGAACGGCGTCGGAGGTGCGAGATGCGCGGCGTAGTGCTTTGGCTCGTGGGGGTGCCCCTGCCCGTGATCATCCTGCTCTATCTGATCGGGGTCCTGTAGACGAGGGCCGTGGCGGCTTGCCTTTGTCCCGCCACACCTCCAGTTAGTCTTGCAGACCGTCGATTCGAATCGGAGACCACGAATGCCCCGGATGGCCATCCTGGCGATCGCCGCACTGACCCTCGCCGCCTGCGGCAACACGACCGGCGACCGCGCGCTGTCGGGCGCGGCGATCGGCGCCGGCGCCGGGCTCGCTGTCGGCGCCGTGACCGGTGCGACCCTGCTGCAAGGGGCCGTTGTCGGTGGCGCGCTCGGCGCTGCGGCCGGCGCACTCACCGACAACCGTCAGATCAATCTCGGCCGACCGGTCTGGCGCTGATGCTGGCCGGCGCGTCGCTCAGGCGGCCTTGATCCGCCCGAGGAAGGCGTCGATCTCCGAGCGCAGGCCGTCGGCGGAGGTCGCGACGGCGCGCGCCGCCTGATCGACCCCGGCCGCCTGGGTCTCGGCCTCCTGGCCGGCGCGGCCGACATCGGCGACGCGGGCCGACACCTCGCTGGTGCCCTGGGCCGCCTGCTGGACATTGCGCGCGATCTCCCGCGTCGCGGCCCCCTGCTCCTCGACCGCGGCCGCGATCGCGGCGGCGATCCGGTCGATTTCCTCGATCACCGTGCCGATGCCCTTGATCGCGACCACGGCCTGATCCGTCGCGCCCTGGATTCCCTCGATCTGCGCGGAGATCTCCTCGGTCGCCTTGGCGGTCTGCGAGGCGAGGTTCTTCACCTCGGAGGCCACCACGGCGAAGCCCTTGCCCGCCTCGCCGGCGCGCGCAGCCTCGATCGTGGCGTTCAGCGCGAGCAGGTTGGTCTGGCCGGCGATGTCGTTAATCAGCCGCACCACGTCGCCGATCCGGCGCGCCCCTTCGGCCAGGCTCTGCACCGTGCCGTCGGTGCGCCGTGCCTCCTCGACCGCCCGTCCGGCGATGCGCGCGGCCTCGCTGACCTGGCGCGTGATCTCGGCGATCGAGGCGGAGAGTTCCTCGGCCGCCGAGGCGACCGTCTGCACATTGGCCGACGCCTCCTCGGCCGCGCCGGCCGCGGCCGTCGAGCCCTGGGCCGAGACCTCGGCCACGTGGCGCATCGCCGTCACCGCCGCATCGAGCCGCGCCGCAGCCTCCGAGAGCCCGCGCAGCAGGCCCGACGCCGTGCCGTCGAAGGCGCTGACCTGCGCGGCCATCGCCGCGGCCCGGGCCTCCTTGGCCTTCGCCTCATCGAGCCGCGCCTGCTCCATCGCCGCACGCTCGACCAGCGCCGCGCGGAACCGCTCGGCCGTCTGGGCAAGCCGTCCGAGCTCGTCGCGCCGCTCGGCGCCGGGGACCACCACGTCGGTCCGCCCCTCGGACAGCGTGCCGAGCGCCGCCGTCACGGCGTCGAGCGGGCGCACCACGGTGCGGCTCACCAGCAGCCAGGCGAGCAGGGCGGCGAACGCAAGCCCCGCGCCGGTGCCGACCGCGAGCCACAGCGCGAGCCGGTCGAACAGGCCATCGACCTCGGCCGTCAGGGCCTCGACCTCGGCCGCGGTCGTCTGCGCCACCCGGTCGAGGGCCGCGTTGAAGCCCTGGCGGTTGCGCCGGTTCTCGTCGTTGTTGCCGATCCGGTTGGCGGCCTCGATGCTCTCCTCGGTGCCGAGCCGGGCAAGCTCGGTGCGCAGGCGGATGAAGTCCGCCGCGCCGGACTTCACGCCGGCGAAGGCGTCGCGCTGGCTGGCGGGCAGCAGCGTCTCCCAGCGCGCGACATCCTTCTCGATCGCGGCGACGAAGCGCCGGATCCCGTCGGCGAAGGGCTTCGCGCGGGTGGTGTCGGCCGACATGTAGACGCCGCGGCTGTCCATCACTACGGCGTAGACGAGGCCGTTCACCCGCTCGGCCAGCTGCGTCCGTTCGGCCGCGTTCTGCACCGCGACCACGGTCCGGTCATAGGCGCGGAGCGCGCTCAGGCTGGCGACGACGCTGCCGACGGCCACCAGGCCGAGCAGCACGAGGGAGAGATAGAGGCGAGGCCCAATCCGGAAACCGGCGAGAAAGCCCATTGGTTTGCTCCAAGAAATTAGGTCGTTCGTCGGGCACCATCGCCGCATTGGCTTAACGGACCGTTGCATGCAGGGCCTCGCCGACATGGTGCCCCCTGCCCCCTTTCGGCTATCGTCGCCGCCATGAACATGCTTGCCCGGCCGCCGGTGCGCCTCGCCGTCGAGGTGGTGTTCGACCTGGTCTGCCCGTGGTGCTGGATCGGGCTGCGCCGCCTCACCCGCACGCTGGCGCTCCGGCCCGACCTCGCGGCCGACCTGACGTTCCAGCCCTTCCTGCTGAACCCCGACATGCCCGCGCGCGGCATGGCGCATGCCGACTACATCCAGCGCAAGTTCGGCGGCGAGGACCGGGCCCGCCGGCTGCACGCCGCGATCGCCGATGTCGGCCGGGCCGAGGGCATCGCCTTCCGGTTCGAGCGCATCCTGCGCACCCCCGCCACCGTGGACGCGCATCGCTTGGTGCGCTTCGCCGCGCGCGAGGGCCGGGCGGCGGAGGTGGTGGAGGCGCTGTTCACCGCCCATTTCGCCGAGGCGCGCGACATCGGCGACCGCATCACGCTGGTGCAGGTGGCGATCGAGACGGGGCTCGATGCGCACGGCGCGGCCGCGTTCCTCGCGTCGGGCGAGGACACCGAGGCGGTGCTGGTGGAGAACCTGCGCTCGCACCGTCTGGGCATCAACGGCGTGCCCTGTTTCGTGGTCGCCGGTCGGCACGCGATCGCTGGGGCGCAGGAGCCGGAGGTGCTGGAGCGTCTGCTGGACGTCGCGATGATGGAGCAGGCCGGGGCGGTGTGAAAGTCTATTTTGACTCTCATGCGGAACGTGTGATGCGGCGTAGCAGGAGCATGACCTCGCCGCGTGGGTTCATCGCTAGCACGACTTTGGCAGAAACATGCGGGGGGGCTGCCGATTTCGGATTCCCCTGTCGGCTTTTGCGTGATTCATGAGGGATCGGCTTTGGGGAGCCGATCATGGCTGGAGT
>NZ_KB899921.1 GCF_000378465.1 Elioraea tepidiphila DSM 17972 | reverse complement strand
GGCGTCGCCGCGCACCATGAGGCCGCGGCGCCGTGCTGCCGGTCGCGCGATACAACTGCGACCAACGCACCGCGCTCGCCACGCTCACCGAGAACAGCTTGGCCGCCTCGCGGCAACTCGCGCCATTCCGCATGGCCGCCACGACGCGATCACGCAGATCACAGGACAGGGCTCGGGTCATCGGCTGCTGGCCTCCAGCCCAGCCAGCAGCTTGAATCAGAAAACCAAACGCGCCGGAACACCCAATCCGATTCCACCAGAAGGAATCAGGCTCTAGACGAGCTCGGTCGCAGGCTGATTTATATCGAACGCCCGGACGTGCTGAGCGAGGCGCAGCGCCGCTCTGGGAGACGGGCGATCGCCCGGCGCCTTGCGGGTCAGGTTGAGGCTGCGCCGTGGCTCACGTTCGAGGCAGCAATTCAGGAGATCGAGGGGTTGCTTGCCACCCCAATGGACGACGCCGGAAGAGAACTGGTCGAAGCCTGGCGCGGTTACCTTGTCCGCCGTCATCAGGAATCTCTGGAGCTTCTCGCGTGACTTCAGTTCATCGGTAACCCGCGCATCGGCCATGTCGAGTCAAGCGAACGTCGATCGCAGACGAATACGGGACTGGCGAGGATTGTCCCACCCGAGGGGCGACGGCAGTCTAACCTGTATAGTATATGGAACCACGATTGTCGAACACTGGGCGCGTCCCTTTCAGCGCACCACCAGTCCGTCCGGAGTTTCGACGGTCCTCGATATACTTGACACGCGATCTTGCGCGAGGGACGGCGGCGCCAGGAGCAAAGCGAGTAGCACCCGGTTCAGCGCAAGCCGCACGCGCCAAGCAGCAACGCCATCATAGCTTGCCGTACTGATAGTTCGGCTTAATTCGTGTATTGAGATAGGTGCCCTTGGAATCTGCTTGCAGAAACTCCTGGAAGACCCATTCCTCCACCCCGTAGTAGACGTAGGTCTCGCCAGACTTCAGGAACCGGACATGAAGTTCCTGCGTCGTCGCATCGTAGCCGATCGCTTCCACATTCGATGAATCGACAAATATCATTTCAGGCATTGGCAGGTTCCTCCCCCCTCGTCATCATTCTCATCAAATCTCGGCAGAGGTAGACTGAGCACGCCAGTTCGCGAGAGCGCGAGAATACAGAGCGCCGTCAGGCCGTTCGGCCACCTGCCACACTTCCGGCAGTTTCGGATCATCGCCGACCGGTTTTTGCTTTGCCTTGCGCACGCGAACGCGCGACGGAATCGGCATGACTTCGCCGAGAAATATGCCCTCGCCCGTCCGCAGCGATGGCAACTGTTCAACCAGCCCGCCAAGGTCATCCGGGACGGCGGCAGCAACCTTGGCGCGGTCCGCTGAGTTGGTGATCCGCAACGCAATCAGGGAGCCGCATTGGCTCAGCACGGCGCTGTCGATTTCCGATGGGCGCTGGGTAACCAGCATGAGACCGGTCCCGTACTTCCGTCCCTCCTTTGCAATCATCGACAGCGTGCGGTGGGCGGAGGTCTCGTCACCCTCGGGAACAAACCGATGGGCCTCGTCTAGGACAACGAGGAGCGGCTGCTCGCGCCCCCCGACCGAGAGGTCCTGCGCCCAGAACAGCATGTCGTAGACCACCCGGAGCATCGTGCCGACGATTGTCGGGAGCACTTCGGACGGCAACCCGGAAACATCGAAGATTGTGATGGGCTTGTCGTGCCCAACCCAATCCCGAACCAATGAGTCCAGATCGGTCGCGACCTCGCCGTCAAGGTTAGGTTCATATCCTCCGCCGGGCGAGAACAAGAACGAGAAGCGGCTGTCTTTCAGGCGGCTGCGCATAAGGTCGAGGTGGCGTTCGATGTTTCGCTTGCGCTGGTTTTTGTATGGGGCCTGGTTATACGGACTCGCTGCCGGGTAGCGATCGGATCTCAGGGCTGCGGCATCGCCCGCCTCTTCCGGAGCATTGGCATTGTCGTCTGTCTGCGGATTGGCGACCGGAAAGGTTACCCTCTCGAACTTATCCAGCTCATACCAAAGGCGCTTGATGCTAAAAGGTACAGGCGAGTCCGCAGTGAGCGTCTCCGGCGGCGGTTGTATCGCAAGACGCTGCGCCGCAGCGACTTTCATGTCGAGCACTTGATCGCGGATAGCGGCTTCGTGGTTCGGCTGGAGACCGCCCAGCGTGAGCTGCTGAAGCTCGGAAAACGGAAGCGCCCAGAACGGTACCCAGAGCGGCCTTTCTCCTGCTGCTTCATCGGGCCGGATGCGGAATACCCGCGCCTTGTCGCCAAGCGCTGTCGCATACTCGCCGTGTGGATCGATGACGATCGCGCGGGCATTCGGCAGGCTGCCGTCAGCGACTGTTTCAAGAAGGACGGTGACAAGATTCGATTTGCCTGCGCCGGTAGATCCGACAATGGCGCTGTGCCGGCTGACCAGACCGGCGACGCTGATGTCGGCGGAGATTCCCGAAGTGGCCGCTATCTGGCCAACGGAGATCGTGCCCTTCTTGCCCTTCGACCAGCCGTAGATCACCTTGAGATCGTCATTGGTGACCAGGTGAACCTCATCGCCAACCGTAGGATATTGGCCGACGCCGCGTTCAAATTCACCACCAAGACCTTCGCCGAACAGCACGATAGTCATCCAGCGAAAACCCGAAAGGCGAAGCTGGGAATCGGTTTCAAGAGCTGCGCCGAAAGCGCCTTCAGCGCTGCCCGGAGGGGCCGCGTCGGCGCCGATCTGGGTGCAGACGGCGTAAAGGTTTGTGTAGCCCAAAGGGACACGAAAGAACCCGCCGATCTGGCCTACGCGGTAAGACTCGCCGCCGATCATTACGAGCGTTGAGGGCATGTCTTCGCGAAGCCGGACGCGCACGATGGCTCCGGTAACGGAAGCGACCTGGCCGATATATGTGGGGTCAGCGAGAGGCACGGCGAACTAGCCCACCGTCATGGACTGAAGAAAATCGCAGAAGCAGGCAAAGTCTCCGATCTTCATGCGCCCGGTTTTCGTTGGCTCGCCCCCGGCGGGTGTTGCCTCCTTCAGCTCGAACACGTCAGCCATAAATGAAGGGCTTTCCACCGGAGCCCATGCTGCCTGCCGGCCGCCAATGATTCCGGTCTGCGGTCCCACCACGATCATGTTGGGTCTCTGGCCTGCACGCTTCGCGAGATCGCCCTCGCCGGGCAACTCGTCAAACTGAAGGGCATATACGTGCGTGCGGGGCCTGTTCTCTAAGGCGCCGAAAATCAGATTATTGATGTGCTCGTCACCGAAGCTGAATCCAGCAACGATCAGCAGGGCGTCGTCCTGCTCAAGGAATCGGCTGAGCCGGTCGGTAAAGGCGGCATACGGTTGCTGCCGTGACTCATCGTATTTCTGGAATGACGGGTAGATCATCTCGCCGGCAAGATCGGGCTCACCACGGACGACCCGTACCCGCCCGTCCTGATCGATCCGCCGCCACGTCACCGATCCGTGCATCTTCCAAAGGCGCGTCCAGTTGGCCCCAGGGGCGGATTCCGAACGGCGCAGGCTGTCGGGATGGAAGAAGGGGCGATAACTTCCGACGAAACCGTCGAACATAGGGATGCGCTCAGCCTCAAGGCCGTGCTCGACGAGAACGTCGTAGTTGACGGTAAATATCTCGATGGGCTTTTGCCGCGATGTCTTGACGAGCCAGCGGGCGAACTTGCGGTGCGGAAAATCGCTCGGGATGCCGGTCAGGTCGGGCGTGACGACCCTCGCGATGGTCTTGCGCACGCTTTCTTCGAGCTTCTCAATCTCGTCTTTCTTAAGGCCCAGAAGCGTATCGTCATTGCCGACGGCGCTTATCATCATGCGCAAGCGCGAGAGGATGTTTTCAGCATTTGGGTCGTGTCCGTTTTCCTTGCATTGCCCCTCGATCGAATCCCACGCCTTCGCATACTTCTCGCCCAGCTTCGCTGCATCATCCTTGGCGATTGCCGTGAGCCCGGCGACAGCCGGTATGAGCGGGCGTGTCTTGCCGCCCTCGGCAGGAACGCGGACAGCGCATGACGTGCCGGCGCCAAAGAAGAAGGCGATGGGTTTATCGTGACGCGCAAGATGGTCCCTGAGATCGGATAGGGTCTTCTGGGCGTCATGTGCCGGCGACGTGGCGTTCATGCTGCACCTGGCGGGATCACAGTCAGGTCATCAAGGGCATCCCGAAGAACGCGGGTCGCGCGGCAATCGTCTTCGTTGTAGTCGAGTACGCGCTGGCGGATCGCCGGATCGCCGGTCGCTACCCATCTGTGGAACCATTCAATCGATGCTGCGCCTGACGGATGCGTATCGCGCCAAGAAAAGCCGAGATACTTGGCCAGGGTCTTGATCGAGAAATCCCATGTCGGCCATTCGGTCGCCTTTTTCACCACGTCGTTGTAGAGGTCGATCGCGTGCGCCGGGTCGAATAGGTCCTCGATGTCCTGCGCGCTGCAAACATCGGGATACTTCTGCTGGAGTTTGCGGTAGATCGTGCGTTCGTATTTTGAATAGTAGTAAATGGCACAGGGCTGACGTTCTCTAATCAGGTCCAACGCGCGCGCAAACGCCTGCCGCTCCGATTCCGGCGCTATGTCATCGACAAAGGCAAAAACGAACTGCTCGCTGCCATTAACGCGGCCGCGGCGATCAACAAACCCGTGCAGATAGCAAACATCCCGCATGGGATCGACCTCGATATCAAAGAACAACTCCCGTTCAAAATCCGGCAAGTGAATGGGCGAGCGAAGAAATGGCCTGGCGTCATCGGCGGTCAGCAACTTCGCGCGGTCATGAAATTTCTGGAGCGTGTCCGGCCCGATACCGGGGAACACGGTCTTCTTGCCAGCAAGGAACGTTGCGGGGTCTGCGGCGGCGAACTGAGCCACGGAGCGCACTGCGCCGTACATCGTGTCGCGCCTGGACCTGCCTAGCTCCGGGATCATGGTAAGATCGCCGGCTTCCTTCAGGCTCTTCACGCAGGCGGAATACCAGTGGCAGAGCTTGCAAACGGCTCCATAAGCCGGGAGCGTCTGCTGCCGGCCCGCGACGATCGCCTCTGCTTCGGCAAGCGCCTCCTGATAGTCGTCCCACAGCGTTCGCTGATCGCGCTTTCCGTAGGGCTCCTGAAAATCGTAAGAAACCTCGTCGCCGTGAATATCCCAAACGAATGCCCGCCGGGCACCGGACAAACCCTTCCTTTCCAGGATGTCCGTATAGAGACCAAGCTGTACGGCGTAGCGGATTTTGGGCTTTGAGTCGTCCTCCGGACCTTCCTCGCCGGCTCCCGATTTTATGTCGCCTGCGATGTAGCCGGCACCCTCCTTGCGCAGCAGGTCAGGATCGCCAAGCAACCCGTCCGCTTGAATTCGCCCGCCGTAGATGAGGGCGTCGCCCCGCCCCATCGCTTCAAGCGTAAGGCGTTCCTTCTCTTCAGCCGCAAAAGGAGAAAGGTCGGTAAAAGGCGTCTTAAGACCGGCAATGACCTCGCGCTCGTAGAGGGAGCCACGTTCCCAGAGAAGTTCGACGAAGGCATTGGGCTCGTCTCGCTGAGCCGGTTCCGCAAAGAGGTCCATCGTCACGCGATGCGGACACCCGACCAGATCGTAGAGCATCGCAGCAGTGATAGGGGCCGTCATGTCACATTGCCTCTCGCATCGCGTTCATGGCGCGCCCCCCGCAGCGTTTTGCGCCGAGGGCATGCCGCTTGCCTCATGACCGGCAGCAGGCTCCGCAGTACTGACGGTCAGGTCGGCAAGAAACTCCGATGCCGGGGCGACGCCGGTGATCAGCAGGCAGTCGCGGGCGCGGGTGCAGGCGACATAAAGCAGATGGCGCTCCGTGTTGTAGACCTCTTCGAGATCGGATTCGTCGGAGACGGCCTCGATCCGCTCTTCAAGTGGCAGCACGCCGTCATCGCACGCCATGACGGCGACGCCGCGGAACTCAAGGCCTTTGGCCTGGTGCATCGTGCTGATGGCAACCTTGCCCGCAGCCGAGGCAGCGTCTTCGCCCAACTCAATGTAATCGGCCTTGGCAATCTGCACGGCCTTCCGGGCGCGCTCCATTTGCGCGTCGGCCCTGACGAACACGCCGATTTCGTGCGGCTGATAGCCTTCACGCAGGCGCTCCCCAATCCAAGCAGCGACCGCTTCCATCTCCAATTCCGCGTTCGGCACGACCTTGATCACGGGCGGCGGGCCGTTGAAGACGGAGACCGTGCCTCTGCGGCTTTCGACAAGCCCGTCAACGTCGGCGAGCGCCAGCGGCAGCAGGCGGTCGGCCTGCGCCCTGATCTGGTGCGAGGTGCGGTAGTTGATGCGCAGCGTGTGCGAACGCCCACGGACATCAACCCCCAGCGCCTTCCAGGAAAAGGGCGTCTGGAAAATGCGCTGGCCCAGATCACCGGCCAGGAAGAGGCCATCCGGCCGCCCTCCCGCAAGTGCCGCAAGAAAGCGCAGCGGCGCGACGCCAAGGTCCTGCGCCTCGTCGGCAACGACGAAGTCAAACGGCCGTTTGCCGCGATCGGACAGGTCCGCGGTCAAGCGCGCAAATACGCCGGGCCAGGTCGTCAGCCCACGCGCTTCGAGTGCCGTCCGCAGTCCGGTGAAAATGTCCCAAAGCTGCTCGCGCTGCCTGCCGCCGATCCTGGTCTTGCGTCCAAGACGCGCGACATCGCGGTATTCTTCCCAGCTTTGCAGGTTCCAGGCGTCAACGACATCGGTCCATTCATTCAGCAGAAAGTTCGTATCGAACCGCGCCGGCTGCTCCTTCTGCGCCGCGTCAGCCAGCATCGCCCGGATCGTGTCATCTGCCGCAATCGACGGCGAGCCGAAGCGCTCGGTGTAAAGACGGCACGCCAGGTCGAAGATTCCTTCCACGGTGATGCGCCCGGCGACGGATGGCTCATTGCCGGCGAGATGGCTGAGCCTGACCCGCAACGCATTGGCAAGCGCCGTCGAGAACGTCGTCAGCAACACGCGCGAGCCCGGTGATTGCCGTGCAAGGTGCACGGCGCGATGCAGCGCGACGATGGTCTTGCCGGTGCCCGCCGATCCTGAAATCCGGGTCGGCCCGCCGAACGCGCGCTCGACCAAAGCGCGCTGGTCCGGGTGCAGGAAGACAGCCCATTTCTCCCAGGGGTATTCGAGCGCGCGCTCCAGCTCCTCGACATTGGTGAGCACGCGGAAGCGCCGCTGGGCATCCGGGTGGGTGAAAGGATCGGCCTCGACCGGCAGCACCTTCAGCGGCTCGGGCCTTTCGCCGACCGCAAGCCTCAGGATCGCCTCCTGCGCCTCCTGCGGCAGGTGGGTGATGACATCAAACAGCGTGTCTTCATCGGCTCCCCGCACGTCATCGACCCATTCCTCCGGCACACCGAAGGCCATCAGCTCGAACTTGCGTAGGTTCTCGAACAGCTTTGGCTTGATCGGTACGTGCGCGGGCGCAGCCACCGGCTCCCCCGCCTGCGGGCGCGGCGTTACAATCTCTTCGACCCGCTCGCGAATCTCGACGAGCTGCATCGCGCCCGTCGTCGGGTGGCGCTCGATCTTGCGCCGTTCGGCCCATTTGTAGGCGTCGTCGTGATGGTCGACATAGGCAAGAAGCAGGCTCGCGGCAGACTTGTGCACGATCAGGCGGATGTCGGCATTGACGCGCACCGACCAGAAATTCGGGTCCCTGGCGCGGTCGATCTTGTGGAACTTCATGCCCGGCGCCGCCGGGTTGAGCTGAAGGTCGAACGCCGTCGTCTTCACAGACTTCTGCTCCTGCGCCGTCAGGCGCAGCAAAGAATCTGTGAAGGTATCGGCGATTCTGAATTCCATCACGCCGCCTCATCATCTGGAGGCGGCTCGGCATCCATTGTTCTGACCGCCACCAGTTTCCGCTCAGCTATCCTGGGAATCAGTTTGTCCTGATCGTGCGTGATTAGCGCCGTGAGAATCTCGTCAGGCATATCCGGGTAGTCGCGGCGCAATTCCAGAATGGCGCGGGCATTTTCGATCTTGAGACTGCGCAGCGACTCTTCCTTCATGGCCGTTTCTATCTGCGCTTGCTTGGCCCCCTGCTTCCTGATTTCCCGATCGTCCTTGTCAAAGAACTTTATGAGCCGACCGATGATACGCTCGACGGCCTTGCAGGCTTCGCCTAGACCAACAAAGTCTATGCCGCCCGGAGAGGCATACTCTATGCGAGCGACGCGAAGCCGCGAATGTGACCTTGCAATGGTTCGTGCCCGGGTCAGCAACCAGTCATTCGAAAAATCGACATTCTCGCCGAACGACATGGCGACGGTCGGTCGCTCGAACCAGAAATGCTCCATCCAGAAATAGGGCGGCTCGCGCAGCAAACGGCAGCTCAATGCGGCTTTGTAGTAGAGCGACTCAACGCCCTTGAGGACTTCAATAAAGTCCTCTGGCTCCCAGCTTCCTTCTATTTCAAGCCGCAGCACTATGCCCCCTCAACAACAACTAGACCGAAAAAACTTTCATCACCTCGTCGCCGAGGTGATTGATGACCTTCACCGCGATGCGGCCGGAGGCCGGCTTTGGGAACGGCCGCGACGTGTCGCTGTTCAGGCTCGCCCACGCCTCCTCGTCGATCTCGGCCTTGAGCGTCGTCTTGAGCGCCTTGTAGGGATCGTTCGCCCCGAGGAAATAGGCGTGGCGGACGAAGAAGCTTTCTTCGTTGTAATCCGTGTCGATCATCCAGAGCGCGATCGATTCCGGCCCGCCGCTTTCGATCTCCCCGGTCTGCGGCTTGAACACGTCGATGCCCTTGATCCTGACGCGAACCATCCCGCCCTCGAGCGTCTCGATGTCGATGTCAGGCTCGCCGAAGACGACGAACAAATTGCCTGAGGCCGTCGCCTTCAGATCGTCGCCCATGTGCAGATCGGGATTCATGCGCGCCTTGAGCACGGGCACGCGGCCGAGCTTGTCGAATTCGGCCGAGTGGGCGTCGTAGTTGAAAGCGCAGGCGATCAGCACATCGAATCCCGCATCGCCCGCCTCGCGCGCCGCTGCGACAAGATCCGGGCGCGAGACGGTGCCGAATTCGGGACCGATGAGAATGCCGGCCCGCCTCTCCCTGTCGCCCTCCATGAATTTGCCTTCGGCGCAGATATATCTGCCAGGCCAGCCGGCGAGCGACGTGAACGTGATCCGGTCTTCCTTTTGCGCCTGCTGCACGCCCGCGGCCTTGAGGTTCTCGAGGATCATGTCGGCGAAGTCCTCCGGCGTGGCGGAGCCGTTGTGGCGATACCGGCGCCCGGGCTCGGCCACGCCCTCCATCAGCCGATCGTCGGCATCGACCGCGACGACACGATGCGGCGAGAGGCTCTCGACCGTGAACGGTCCGGCCACGCGCACGCGCGAACTGTCAGTGTAAGGCTTGTCGTAGAGATACTCGAACTCCGCCTTGGCGGCGATCGAGGCGTCGATTTCCTTCTGCCGGGCGATCCGCGCCTGCCACCATTTGCCGTGCGCGTCCTTCGCAGCCGCCGGCCACTTGTCCTCGGCCTCGCGGGGGATTTCCCATTCCTCCCAGGAGTTCGAGAGAGCCTTATTGAACGCAGCGCGCAGCGGCTCCAGCGTCTCCTGCCACTTCTCCCAGATCACGTCGATCTCGGCATTGTTGGCGATGGATTTGAGCGTGATGTGCGGCACGCGCTCATAGACGAAGCCGAGGCGGATATTGCCGTGGGTCGGCGCCGTACGCGGCGCGGATCTCGTAACCTCCGCTTCCTTCATTTGCCCTTCGGGCGAGTCGGCAAGCAAGTAATAAGGGTAGCGCGCGCCCATGATGCGCGAGCGCGCCAGCGCCAGCGCCACGCGGCTGGTGTCGATGGTGATCCAGCGCCGACCCCACTGCTCAGCAACATAAGCGGTAGTGCCGGAGCCGCAGGTCGGGTCGAGGACCAAATCACCAGCATCGGTGCTCATTAGCAGGCAGCGTTCGACGACCTTTGGCGAAGTTTCGACGACGTAGCGCTTATCTGACGTGAAACCGGCGATACCTGTGTCGCTCCACACGTCGTCCTCAGAGAAGGCAAGAAAGTCGTCAAAGTAGCGAACGTAATACAGACCTTTCCCAGTTGAGCTTAAGCGATCCGCCTTTTGAAGACGGCTCATGCCGAGCTCATTGGTCTTCCAACGAACCTTTTCGGAAGGACGATATGTGTTTCCGTGATACTCGACCGGAAACCAAGAGGCAGCGCCCTCTCCTTTGTCACGGCCAACACTCTGGCTCGTTAGGTTATCGATTCGAAAAACCTTCGCGTTCTCAGGGACGGGAGACATTCCCTTCAATTCATCATCGGTAATCGGCCGTTCAGTGAGGTCAGGTAGCCTAACTTTCTTGTACGCGCTGCCTCCCACTCCGCCGATCTGCTTCAAGGTCAGAGGTTGTCTGTATTTGAGCTTTTCTCTGTCTCTCGCATAGAAAAGGATAATATCGTACGTACCAGGAAGAAATTCTGACGTTGCACCTGCAGTTTTTGCAAAAACGATTTGAGCGATAAAATTCTCTGGTCCGAATACTTCATCCAATAATGACTTCAAAAGGTGGGAATTATCTGAGCCAATCTGCACGAAGATCGACCCGCTTTCATGTAGAAGGTCGCGCGCAACGGTGAGCCTGTCGCGCAGATAGGTCAGATATGAGTGAATCCCGTCCCGCCACGTGTCGCGGAAAGCGCGCACCTGCTCGGGTTCGCGAGTGACATGCTCTGCCTTGCCATCTCTTACATCACGGCTGGTCGTCGACCATTGGAAGTTCGAGTTGAATTTGATCCCATAGGGCGGGTCTATATAGATGCACTGCACCTGCCCACGCAGCCCCTCGCGCTCGGCGAGGCTCGCCATGACGCTCAAGGAATCGCCCAGGATCATCCGGTTCGACCAGTTCTGATCGTGCTGATAGAATTCGGTCTTTGCTTCCAGATCGTGCAGGCCGTTGAAGTCGCCGAAGAGGTCCGGTGCCGGGGGCGCCTTCTCCTTCGCCCGCGCCTTCGACTCGCGCTTGAGATCGTCGATCAGGACCTTCGGGTGCACCTTCTCCTGGATGTAAAGCGGCGGGGCATGGACGATCAGATCGGACCAGTCCTGCTCGTCCTTGCCGCGCCAGACCAGCTGCGGATCGAGGTCGCGGTTGCGGCGCTGATAAGCGAACTGGACGGGGGACTTGTCCTCCTCCCGCATCAAGCTCTCGAACTCGGCGGTCGGGATGTTGCGCCGCTTTGCGTCCTTGTGCGTGAGGGCTTCGACCTCGATCGTCTTGTTTCTGCTCCTGTTCATTCAGGCCCCCTTACGCCGCCTTCTGCTTCACGAATTGATCGACCAAGGCCTTGAAACGCGCGTCCATCTCATAGACCGCCGTGAACTCCGCGAACGCCCACCGGCCGAACTTCGCGAGATTGTTAACACCCGGCACCCAATAGGCGCGCATGGTGTTCGCCTTCTCCTTGGCGTTCTCGCCGCGATAGCCCTTCACCTCGACGATCAGATTGAGCGGCTCTTCCTCGCCGTCATCGATCCGGACGATGAAATCGGGGATGTAGCGGCGTGGCGTCGCGCCCATCAGATACGGCACTTCGAGGCCGAGATTCTGATTCTTCACATAGGCGCGCACGCGCGGATGCGATTCCACGACGCGGCAGAATTCGGCCTCCCAGTCGCTGTCGCAGATGACCCAGTTGATGTGGCATTTACGCGGGTCGGTCTGCCAGCGCGTCTCCTTCGACGTCGTGAAGTTGATGTAGCGCGTCGAGCCGGTCGGGTTGTACGGATCGAGGATGGCCTTGACGGGATTGTCGCCGGCGAGCGTCACGGTGATCGCGGCCTTGATGCGCTCGCAGGCCATATCGGCGATCTCCTGATAAAGGAGCTGCGCCGGATAGGTGCCGCCGGTACACCTGAGGTAGCCGCCCTCCAGCCACTGGCGGGCGATCGCCTTGAGCTGACCGAAGAGATGCAGCTTCGGCGCTTCGCCGGGATCGCGGTACTTCTGATAGAGAAGGTGCTTGGCCAGGTGGAACAGGATGGTCGAGCGGCGCATGTCGTTGAGGTGCTCGACCGTCAGGTCCACGCCCTCGCCGATGATGCCCTGGTTCTTGGTGATGGACGGCCCGACAAGGGCGGGTGTCAACTCAAGCACCGAGTCCTTGTCGAAGCGGGCGGTGAGCTGCTCGTCCGGCAGCTCGACGCGATAACCCTCGACGCGCGGGAAACGGATTTCCAGCGCATCCCTCTCCGGGCTGACGGCATGGACGCGGATCGTTTCGCGCGGCTTTACCGGCGGGGCGACGACGGGCTTCGCCGCAAAGTCGAACGGGATGCCGAGAATGTCGGCATACTCGACGTTGAAGAGACCTTTTTCATTCAGGTCGTATGACTGGCGGCGCAGGCCGCGGCCGACGACCTGCTCGCAGAGAAGCTGTGTGCCGAAGGCGCGGACGCCGAGAATGTGCGTGACAGTGTTGGTATCCCAGCCCTCGGTGAGCATCGACACCGAGACCACGCAACGCACCTGTTCGCCGAGCCGGTCTTTCTTGCCGACGGTGTTCATCACCTCCCGCAGCAGATCCTGGTCGGTGATGTTGTCGGCGGCGCGGACGTCGCCGGTGCGCTCGACGATCTCCCTCCGGAAGCGGTCGATTTCGTCGGCGGCCATTTCCCGGAAGTCCTTGTCGAGCGCCTCGCCGGATTCGAGCTGTTCGCTGTCGATCAGCAGCGTGCGCGGCCGCGGCAGACGGTTGCCGTGCTCATCGAAATTCCGGAACAGCGGAAGCCGGCCATTCTCCAGCGTGCTGGTGCCGTCGTCATTCTCGCGCTGGAAGCCGGATATGTAGTCATAGACGAGTTTCGAGGTTGCGGTGTTGTTGCAGACCACGATGAAGACCGGGGGCACAGCAATGCCGGCCTGCTCCCAAAGGTCGAAGGTCTTCTGATAGTGGCCATAGAGGGCGTCGAGCGCGGTTTGCAGTTCGACGGGTAGGCTCAGCGGATCAAGCTTGGCGCCGGCGCCGCGCCCCTTCTTCGGCAGCTTCTTGCCGATGTGCTCCCACAAGTTTCTGAACTTCGGCGTGTCGCCGCCCGGCACGTTGTCGGCGACGGGCACGCGTGGCAGCTTCACGATCCCGCACTCGATCGCATCCATCAGCGAGAAGTCGCTGACCGTCCACGGGAAAAGCGTGCCTTCGGCATAGCCGGAGCCGCGCAGGAAGAAGGGCGTTGCGGACAGGTCATAGACCGCGCGCACACCAAGCTTGCGCTTGACCGCCTCGATCCCGGAAATCCACAGCCGCGCCGCCTCGTTGTTCTTCTTCGCTTCGTCCTTCTCTTCGCCCTTCAAGTCCTCGACATCATCGTTCTGCGCCCGCTCGCGATAGCAGTGATGCGCCTCATCATTAAGGACGACGACGTTCTTGAGTCCCATCAGCTCGGGCATGACCCGCTGGATCATCTGCCCTTCGGTCTCCAGCGTCTGGAGCGTCTCGCCACGCCAGCCTTCGATGGCGGCGCGCGTTCCTTTCGACACCTCCATGCGCTCGCGCAGCTTGAAGGCGTGATAGTTGGTGATGACGATCTTGGCGCGGTCGATGTCGGCGAGCATGTCGCTCGGCACCAGTTCGCGGCTCTTGTAGTAGCTGTCGGGGTCGTTGGGCATCAGCACCCGCAGGCGGTCGCGGATCGTGATGCCGGGTGCAATGATGAGAAAGCCGCGCGAGAAGTGTTTGCTGTTGGGATGGCGAGCGGCATTGACCGTCTGCCAGGCAATCAGCATCGCCATGACGGTCGTCTTGCCGGCGCCGGTCGCGAGCTTCAGGGCAAGGCGAAGCAGTTCGGGGTTCGCCTGGGCATTCGCTCCTTCGATATGCGCCCAGAACTTCTCGGCACGCTTGCCGAGCTTCGGCGCGACCTCCGTCAGCCAAATCGCCGTTTCGATGGCCTCAACCTGACAGAAGAAGGGGCGCTGGCTCTGGAAGGGATGATGGCGCCAGTGCTGAAGCAGCCGCGCCGTCTCGGGTGTCACCTGCCAATCGTTCGGATTGGGCAGGTTGCGCCAGCTATCCACATAGGAGCGGATTTCATTGATAATCGGTGTCGGGTTGTACTCCTGCTCCTCGCTCGAGAGGCCCTTGCCTTCGTCGAAGACCATTTCCTTCTGGCCGCGCTTCTGCCGCCGCTTCTTGGGCTGCGGCACCGGCGTGATGAGCTCCGAGCGCCGTCTTGTCTCAAGGATCGTGTTCGTGGGCTGCCCGTCGGCCAGTTCCCAATGGCGGGCGGGATAGCCGTATGGCGAATTCAGAATCGGATGTTCAAAGAAGTGCTGCGTCACCGCTGATCCCCCCGATCGGCAGGCAGTTTTCGGCCCGCCTCGCGCACCGCCTCGTTCTCGGAGACGTATCGCCGCATGAACTCCCGTATCACTTGAGCCGCCGGCCTATCCTGGGCACGACAGATCTCAAGGAAATCGTCACGCAGCTCGCGCTCAACCCTTATGCGAAGTCCGGCGTCTTTGCCTGCCATTGTGGTAGTGTAGCCAATGGATACACATTTGCATAGCGGCGACTACGGGATGCCGAGCTGGGCCAAGTGCCGTCGCGGGTTGCGCGCCGGTTTCGGGAATCCGCCCTGTCACGATGCGTCCGCCGACGGAAGGATCGACGCCAGCTCTGGCTCGATATCAAGACCGTACTGATATGCGAGAGCCGCGATGTGTGTGCCGAACGTTGCTCGCAGCTCGCCCAATGCGACGAAAAATGACGGGTCCCCTTCCTCATCACCCCTGTGCCTCCATCGCATGATGTTGCGAAAGTCAGGCATCGGCTCCTCGAGGAAACGACGACACGCTGCGCGCATCGCGCGGATCGATCCCGCCGCGCGCGATGTCTCGGGCAAAGCCTGCAAGGTCTTCGTCAATATCTCCCGCATTTGCAGCACGGAGGACGTGACCTGGGACACGACTTCCAAGTGATACGGAACGAACTGGACGCGGCGATCTTCCAGAGCGGTCAGTAGTCCTCTGACTATTTCGCGCTCATCGGCAGGAGGCGTCCATTGGACGCCGAAAAATGGCAGCGAAAATCCAGTTAGCCGATGCGCCAGAGACTTCGCCGCAATTCGCCCCTTCTGAGTGATATCTCGCGATTTGCGCATGTTCGCCCTTCCCTAACGATCTCCGTCGCTGTGCCCGACAAGAGTTGTTCTCCAGCCCAGACTCATTCCAGCACTCTCCTGAGCGCGTCGGACTGCTCGGCGAATTTGCGCGCATTGGCCTTTCGCAGCTTCTCCAGGTTCTGCAGTTTCCATCGGAGGCCGGGGAGCTGCTCCAGATGCGGCACTTCGAGCAGCGTCCATTCGGGTTCTGCGGCGACCAATGACAGCAGGAATCTGCGCTCGTCGGCCGTTAGACCTTGCTGAAGCTCGCGCACCATCCGCTCGCGTGCCGCGAGGAGCGCATCGAGCTCGACGGGCTCGGCGGTCATCCCCGCGAAATTGTGCTCGAACTCCTGACGGATATCGCGCAGCGACGGAAACAGGACCTCATGCACCGGCCGGTTATGGCTCGCGAGATAGACGACGAACGCGCGGCGGATGCCCGCCGTGATCCCCTCGTGCGCGAAGAGCTGCATGATGTCGAACAGATCGCGGGGGTGCTGGCGGTCCATCGCAGCGACCAGCTTGCCGCCGTACACGTCTTCAAGTGACGCCACTGGGATATCGAGATCCGCTTGCAGCGTGTCACGCGCCTTCTGTGTCAGCGACGCCGTGCGCACCGGATGAACGGTGCCGCGCATGACGAAATTGACCTCGACCTTGACCTCGATGGCGCCCTGCCGCACCAGCAGCTTGGTTTCGCCGGCATCCGCCGAAGCCGGCGCGTGGGTCTGGAATCCGTGCTTCCTGAGGCGTGCAACGGACTGGCCGATGGCTTCGTTGATCCGCTTGAGCGCCTCCTCGCGCGGCAGCGCGTAGTCGGGAAACACCAGGTCGAGATCGACCGAGAGCCGCGGCATGTCGCGTACGAAGAGGTTGATCGCCGTACCGCCCTTGAGCGCGAACGTGTCGTCGACGAGCACGAACGGCGCGACGCGCGTCAGCAATCGGGCGCTGTCGAGATAGACTTGGTTCACGGCTTCAGCACCAGCAGGCCGTCAGCCGAACGCGACACCCACGGCCGGTCGCTGCCCTTGGGCAACTGGGACGGGTCGAGCTTGCTGGCCCAGGGCTGGGAGAGCTCGCGGCCGAGCTGCAGGCAGAGGCGCACGGTCTTGACGCTGGTGCAGTGCTTGAGCAGGTCATTCAGGACGTCAGCACGCAGGCTGTAGCTGCTCTCCACCAGCTCGCGCGCTTCCTGCAGCGGCTGGCGAACGCCGACCTCGCTCAGAACCTCCAGCAGTGCGCGCTCCGGCGCCGAGACGAGCGGAGCGCCTTTGCGGTTCTCGAACGGCCGGACGTGCAGCAATGCACCGGGGCGCTCCTCGAACAGCCGCTTGCGGTGATACTCAGCCGGAAAGCGCTGGGTGAACCACTCAGGGAGGCGCCCAGCCTTCCAGCCGTAGAGATGAAGGACAGGCCGCTGCGACACGTAGTGGCGGATGCCATGCCAGTCGAGCGCGGACTTGCCTCCGACATGCAGGCCTTCAAAGCTTCGCTGCAGCAGCGCGATACTGGGGTGCAAGGCGGGCGGATCGTTGGGGCGGCAGTAAACGCCGCGCGCCAGCCGCTCCAGCCACCCAGCCCTCACATAATGGACCGCGAGGTCGGCCGATATTCCGAGGGCGGCGAGGTCCTCGGAGGTCAGCGGCGTCCCTGGCGCCAGGCAGGTGTAGAGCTTGTTTAGCTTGTCTCTTTGAGTCGTAGCCATACTACGATTATATGAACAATTTCAAAACCGGGCAAGCTTGACTTCAACGACTGGATCGTAGCCAGACTACGACTATCTGCGCCAATCCAAATGAACTGAGGGGAAAGCCTTCCCCTGCGGCCGAGCCGCGGTCTCGGGCCGACCCCTTCTAGCGGGGAGACCCCGCAACGCCCCCTATAGAGAGTGAGAGTGCGGACCGGGTTTGCCGTGACGGGTTGAGGGCTGGAGGAGAGGCCTCCGGCGCCCGTCGCGGAGAACCGCGATGTCCAGACACCAACGCAACACTCGCTCCGGCGCGAACCGGGCGAGCCTTTACGACGACATCACCAACAAGATCATCGCCGAGCTGGAGGCCGACCGCGTGCCCTGGGTCCAGCCTTGGGGGACGGCGGCGGCGAAGGCGCCGCTCGCCGTGCCGGCGAATGCCGCCACCGGCCGCGTCTACTCCGGAATCAACGTGCTGATCCTGTGGGGCGCGGTCGTCGAGCATGGCTTTCCGGTCCAGAGCTGGCTGACCTTCCGCCAGGCGCTATCGCTCGGCGGCCATGTCCGCAAAGGCGAGCGCGGCACCACCGTCGTCTACGCCGATCGCTTCGTTCCAGACGACGAGAAGAAGCGCGCGCAGGAGACCGGCGAGGAAGCGCAGCCCATTCCGTTTCTGAAGCGCTTCACCGTGTTCAACGTCGCGCAGTGCGAGGATCTGCCCGACGGCCTTGCCGTCGCGCCGCCTGCGCCGGAGCCCGGCCTGATCGAGCCGCGCGTCGAGGCGCTGATCAAGGCGACCGGTATCGACTTCCGCATTGGCGGCGATCGCGCCTTCTACGTGCCGGCCCACGACTACGTCCAGGTGCCGCCGCCGCAGTCTTACTTCGAGCCTATAAACTGGCACCGCACGGCCCTGCATGAGCTCGGTCATGCGACTGGGCATGCGTCCCGCCTCGGCCGCGACCTGTCGGGCTCCTACGGCTCGAAGACGTACGCCTTTGAAGAACTCGTCGCCGAGATGAACGCGGCCTTCTGCTGCGCCTCCCTCGGCATCATCCCGACGGTGCGCCACGCCGACTACATCGGCTCGTGGCTAGAGGTGCTGCGCGAAGACAATCGCGCCATCGTCCGCGCCGCGTCCCAGGCCAGCAAGGCGGCCGACTGGCTGCTTGCGTTCCTCCCCGAAACCGAGACGGCCGGCGAACGCGCGAACGACAGGAGGGCAGCATGATCCTCCTGACCGACGACCTGCGCGAGCGCCTGCTCGCTAACGGCCTTGATCGCGGCGCCGACCATGTGCCCGTCGTCAAGTTCTTCAACCCGCTCGGCGAGGGCGTCTGGCTCGCGACCGAGCTGGACGCCGATGGCGACACGCTCTTCGGCCTCGCCGATCTCGGCTGTCCCGAGCTCGGCAGTTTCTCGCTCGAGGAACTGGTCTCGATCGTCCTGCCTTTCGGCATGGGAATCGAGCGCGACATTCTCTTCACCGGCGACTTCCCGATCTCGGTCTGGGCGGAGGCCGCCCGCGAAGCGGGAAGCATCCGGGCGGCCGAGCGCATCCTCTACCAGGCGGTCTTGTCTCGTCGCGATGACGCGTGACGCCCATCCTGAAACCCGCAGAACCGGAGATGAGCGTTTGCGCATCTCCGGTTCTGCGCTCCGGACCGCCAGGCGGCGGCGCCGTCCTCAGAGTGAGAGGGCGGCGCTTCGCTTCGTGACGGGTTGGAAGCCGAGGGAGAGGCTCTCGGCGCCCGTCGCGGAGTATCCCGACATGGCAAAGGCTGCCAGGAAGATCGTCTTCTCGCGCTCGCGCGACATCCCCTTCAACAAGCTCGTGCTCTCGGAGTCCAACGTCCGGCGCACCCGGCCGGAGGCCGAGCTCGACGAGCTGGTCCATGACATCGACCGGCGCGAGGACCTCGTGCAGGGCCTCAACGTGCGCGCCATTCTCGACGCGGACGGCAACGAGACCGGCATGTTCGAGGTGCCGGCGGGCGGGCGCCGCTATCGCGCGATCGAGCGCCTGGTCAAAGCCAAGCGCTTCCCGAAGGACGGACTCGTCCCCTGCATCGTGCGCAAGTCCGACACCAGAATCCTCGCCGAGGACGACTCCCTCGCCGAGAACCTGCTGCGCGCCGGCCTTCACCCGCTCGACCAGTTCCGGGCGTTCCAGGACATGCTCGACAAGGGCATGACCGAGGAAGAGATCGCCGCGGCCTATCTCACGACGGTGCAGGTCGTGAAGCAGCGCCTCCGTCTCAACGCGGTCTCGCCCGTGCTGCGCGATGCCTATGCCGAGGAGCGCATGACGCTCGACATGCTGATGGCCTTCACCGTCAACCCGGACCACCAGCGCCAGGAGCAGGTGTGGGAGGCCGTGCAGCATTCCTACAATCGGCAGCCCTGGCATATCCGCCAGTTGTTGACCGAGACCACGATCCCCGCCTCCGACAAGCGGGCGCGCCTGGTCGGCATCGACGCCTATGTCGCGGCAGGAGGCGCCGTTCTGCGCGACCTGTTCGAGGACGACGACGGCGGCTGGCTCGCCGACCCGGCGCTCCTTCACCGCCTGGTCAGCGAGAAGCTGAAGGCGGTCGCGGACGAGATCGCCGCCGAAGGCTGGAAGTGGATCAAGATCGACCTCGACCTGCCCTACGGCTACGACCACGGCCTGCGCCAGATCGGCGGCACCTTCGTCGATCTCACCGAGAAAGAGCGGGACGAACGCGAGGCGCTGCGCGCCGAGTACGACCGGCTCGAAGCGGAATATGACGGCGCCGACGAGCTGCCGGACGAGATCGACCGGCGCCTGGGCGAGATCGAGGAGGCGCTTGAAGCCTTCGAGAAGCGTCCCGTCGTCTATGACCCCGCCGACATCGCGCGCGCCGGCGTTTTCGTCAGCGTCGATCGAGACGGCGACCTCGTGGTCGATCGCGGCTATGTGCGGCCCGAAGACGAGGCGCCGATCACCGTCGGACGCAGCGACGCCGAAACCGACGGAGAATCCGACGGGGACGATGCTCCCGCGGCGCCGTCCGCTCAACGCGCCGTCATCACGATTGGCGGCCAGGGCACGGACGCGGACGATGACGAGGAGGACGACGCCATCAAGCCGCTGCCCGAGCGGCTGGTCATCGAGCTCACCGCCCATCGCACGCTGGCGCTGCGCGACGTGGTCGCCAACCATCCGCATGTCGCGCTGACGGCGCTCCTACACAGGCTGGTGCTCGATGCGTTCAAGCGCAACGCGCACGGCTGCGCCGTCGAGGCGTCGGTCCGGGAGGTCCACTTCCCCGTTCAGGCAACCGACCTGAAGGACAGCGCCTCCGCCAAGGCCATCCAGGCGCGCATGGAAGCCTGGAAGGCGGACATGCCGCTCGATGACGACGATCGGTTGTGGGACTGGATCGCCGAGCTCGACGATGCGAGCCGCCTCGCGCTGCTCGCCCACTGCGTCAGCTACGGGATCAACGCGCTTTATGAGCGGCCGAACCCCCATAGCGGCTATGGCGTGACCCAGCACGGGCTCGACCGGCGCATGCGCGATGCCGATCGGCTGGCGCGCGCCACCGGCCTCGACATGGTGGAGGCTGGTTGGCGGCCGACGGTGGCGAACTATCTCGGCCGCGTCACGAAGAGCCGGATCGTCGAAGCCGTGCGCGAAGCCCTCGGTGAGCAGAAGGCGCAGCTCATCGACCACCTCAAGAAGCCCGAGATGGCCAAGGAAGCCGAACGGCTGCTCGCCGACGCCGGCTGGCTGCCGGAGCCGCTGCGATCCGCCGATCCCGACACGAGCACCACAGACGCGAGCGAGGCCGAAGGCGAGGAAGCGCTGCCGGCCTTCCTCACCGACGACGAGGACGAGCAGGCGGATGACGGCGAAGGCGATGCCGACGACCCGGCGATGATCGCCGCCGAGTGACGCGACCACGGCGGGAGCGGCCTCACCGCTCCTGCCGCCCCACAATCAGGAGCAATCCGATGACCAAGCTCAGCTCGGCCACGCCTTGCCGCGTCGTCTTCCAGTATCTCGTGCCCGTCCATGTCGAAGTCGAGGACGGCCTCGTCCACAGCGTGAAGGTGATCGACGAAACGCCCGTCGAGAGCCCGACCGTCGTGGAAGGCGATGCCGACTATCTCGAGGAGGCGGTCAAGGCAGCTGATGACGGCCAGCCCTGGCCGTCATGGCAATTCGGCTACTAGCCCGCCTTCTCTCCACCCAACCCCAACAGCCCGGCCGCCGCGCCGGGCTTTCGCGTTTTCAGGAGGCTGTCATGCCCGCTTACACCGTTGAAACGACCTACCGCGTGCCGGTCTACCGGCAGCGCACCTATGAGGCTGCAACACCAGCCGAAGCCTGCCGCCGGGCCATCGAGGACGATGACTGGTCCAACGACAAGCTCGACTACGAGGCTGCCGGCGAAACCTATGTCACCGGCATCTGGCTTGGGGCGGATGCTGCCTATTCAGGTGACACCGTCCCGGTCCCATCGCA
The DNA here is from genome assembly GCF_000378465.1 of Elioraea tepidiphila DSM 17972. Lineage (GTDB taxonomy): Bacteria > Pseudomonadota > Alphaproteobacteria > Acetobacterales > Acetobacteraceae > Elioraea > Elioraea tepidiphila. Next base: position 113,822 of record NZ_KB899921.1, on the reverse strand, counting down.
CTTCGATGAAACCATTCAGCGGAAGGCCGCGCACTTCGAGGTGCTGTTCGGCCTTCTGAAGATCGTCATTGCGGATGAGGTCGCCCAGCGGCGCACGGATGCCTACTGGCTCGCACGGGCGAGCGCCGCGGTCGCGAAGGCCGAGGCGATCCTTGCTGGAGCGCGCGATCCCGACGAACCCGTCACGGCTCCACGCCCACGTCACGTCCTCGCGCAGCTCCAGGAGGACCGCGTCCGCGACCAGATCGCCGCGATCGTCGAGACCGATGCCGAGTTTGCGAGTCTCAGCCCGGGCGCCGTGTCGGACGCTGATATTCACAGCGCATGCGTGTCCGTCGCCGCCAACATCGACTTGTCGGAGGAAGTGGGCGCAGCGGAATTCCGCGCGGCGCTCGCCGCCCTGCGAGCGGCGAAGCAGGCGGACGGAGGCTGAGATGCACGGCACCTATCTCCGCCTCGGCGTCACCGTCTGGGACAGCGACCGCACGGTGATCCGCGCGGCACGGCGCAAACTCACGCGATCGGCACGGCGCGATCCGGCGAAGCGGGAGGCCCGCAAGCAATTCTACCGCGAGATGCTGGAGCATCACGCCAACGCGCAGCGCCTCGTCGCTGAATTCCGGCTCTGACGCCGTCAACCGCAACCCCGTCCTTCAACCAGCCCGGCCATCGCGCCGGGCTTCGTCGTTTCAGGAGCCTGACATGGCCGACTTCTTCACGCACTTCTCCTGCCTTCTCGATGTCCGCACGCCGGAGAACGCCGCGCGTGCGCTCGATCTCTACAATCGCATGATGGAGGAGAACACCGCCGAGGACCCGCCATCCGAGGCGTTTCTTCTTTCCATCCAGCCCGAGCATGGCGGAACGCAGCTCTGGATTCGCGATGACACGACCGGCGATCCTCAGGCTGTCATCGAATTCGTGCTCCGCTGCGCCGAGGAATTCGGCCTCACCGGACGGTGGGGCTTTCAGTGAGCGAATACCTGCTCGCGCCCGCGCGTGAACGCCTTCGGTGGCGGCGCGCACGTCCTCGACCTCGGCCGCCGCAGGACCGTCGCCTGGATCGCGACCAATGGCTGGCTCGACCGCACCTTGTCCGCCCGGCCGGGAAAGCGAGGTGCGCGATGAGCATCCCCGATCACGCGCGCGCCAATTTCGCGACGCTGCTCCGTGCTGCGGCGGACGGCAACCTCGCGCTCATGGAATGCGCCGACGCCATCACCGGCGAGGCACGCTACGTCATCTGCGCCGTGGGGCGCGACGGCACGGACTTCGTGTTCACGCCGTTCGGCCATCTCGCCGACGGCAACCCCTTCGACGCCTACGTGCCGCCGTCCGCAACCCTGCCGGACGAACCGGCTCCCTGATCCTCGCGTGCGTGGCGGCGCGCGGTGAAGGCGGCGGCGTGACGAGAGGGAGAGCCTGGCCGGGACGGGTTTGAGCCGGAGCGGTCCAGAGAGAGCGCCGGCCGGCTCGCCCGTCTCCGCTCTCCCGAGGTTCACCGACATGACCCCGTCCACCGCTCTCGCGGCCGCGCCCGCGGTCGCGGCGTCGCCGCTTGCGTCTCCCTCCGATATCGCTCGCTGCATCGGCGCAGCCGCGCACCATCTCCTTCCGCATCTCGAACAGGGCCGTCAGGTCGACGCGGCAACCCTTCGCGCTGCGATGGAGCAGGCCTTCGGCGGCTCCGACACGTCCGGCGCCTGGGACTGGAAATCGGCCTACGACGCCTGCGAGGCCGCGACCGTCCTGTTTCTCCGCAAATACGGAAAGGCGCTTTTGCGCAAGGCCGGTTCTCCGGCCCTGGCCCTCCCCATGCTGGAGAAGATCGTCGGGCTTCTGCCGACGCATACGCGCCGTTCGATCGAGAGCGAGACCCTCCAGCAATTCTCGACACCGATGCCGCTCGGGCTCGCGGTCGCGACGGCCGCCGCCATTAGGCCCGGCGACCACGTGCTCGAGCCCTCGGCCGGAACCGGCCTCCTCGCCATCCTCGCCGAGATCGCGGGCGGATCGCTCGTCCTCAACGAGCTGGAGGAGACTCGCGCCGGGCTTCTCGCCCTCCTCTTTCCGGACATCGCCGTGAGCCGGCATGACGCCGCGCAGATTCACGACCACCTCGACGCCGCCATCGTGCCGAGCGTCGTCATCATGAACCCGCCGTTCTCGGCAATGGTGAATGTGCAAGGCCGCATGGCGGACGCAGCGCTCCGCCATATCGGCTCGGCGCTGGCGCGGCTCGCCGATGGCGGCCGCCTGGTCGCGATCACCGGCGCCAATTTCGCGCCCGACTCACCGGCCTGGCGCGACGCCTATGTCCGGCTGCAGGAGCGCGGCCGCGTCGTCTTCTCCGCCGCCGTCGACGGCCGCGTCTATGCCAGGCACGGCACGACGTTTTCGACGCGGCTCACCGTGATCGACAAGCGCCCGGCCGACGATCCCACCGTCTTCCCGGCCGCGCCCGGTGTCGCGCCGAACGCCGCCACGCTGCTGGCCTGGGTCACAGAGCACGTTCCGGCTCGGCTGCCAGTGGATGCCTGCGTGGCGGTGCCCACTGTCACCACGCCGCGCACCGTTCGCGGCTACGTCGCCCGTACCGCACAAGCCGCATCGCGGCCAGCGATGGCGGCCGAGCCGGAAGGCATCGAGCTCGACTACGGGACGGTCGACTGGACACCGCCACAGGGTGCGCGCCTCTCCGATTCCATCTACGAGGACTATGCGCTAGACTGAGAAATACTTCGCCCGCGGGTGCAGCACCACGATCGCGCTGGTGCTCTGCTCCGGATGGAGCTGCCACTCGTCAGACAGCGATACGCCGATCCGCTCGCCGTCCAGCAGGCTCAGCAGCGGCAACTGGTCCTCGAGCTTCGGGCAGGCCGGATAGCCGAACGAGTAGCGGCTGCCGCGATACCCCTGCTGCAGCATCCTGTCGATGTCGCGGTCGTCCTCGGACGCGAAGCCACACTCCGCCCGGATGCGCTTGTGCACGTACTCCGCCATCGCCTCCGCGACCTCCACCGAAAGCCCGTGCAGGTAGAGATAGTCCTGGTAGCGGTTCGCCTCGAACCACTGCCGCGCCATGTCGGACGCCTTCTGCCCGACCGTCACCACCTGAAGCCCGATCACGTCGCGGTTCTCCGGCCCGTCATCGATGTCGCGGAAGAAATCGGCGATGCACTCGCCGTCCTCCTTCGCCTGGCGGGGCAGGGTGAAGCGGCAGAGTTCGGTCCGGCCGTCCTCCATGAACAGCACCACGTCGTTCCCCTCGCCGGCCGCCTTCCAGTAGCCGTAGAGCGCCTGGGGCTTCAGGATCTGCTCCTCCTCGCAGAGCCGCAGCATCCGCTTCAGCACCGGGCGCAGCTCCTGCTTCGCCCAGCCGAGGAAATCCTCGAGCCGCCGTCCCTGTTTCCGGAAGCCCCACTGGAACTGGTAGAGCGAGCGTTCGTTGATGAACGGCACCACCGCCTTGGTCGGCGCCTCCAGCAGACGCGGGCCCCAGAACGGCGGGGTGGGCGGCACGTAGCCATCGGCCAGCCGCCGCCGTCGCGCCCGGGCATAGGCGCGATCGACGGGTGCTGTCGCCGCATCCGCCGCCTCGCCGAGCTTGCGACGCGTGTTCGAGGGCTTGCCGCGCCGCTTCGCCTGCACCGCGGCGAGATAGTCGTCGAACTGCCCGCCGACCACCTTGTCCATCAGGTGCAGTCCATCGAAGGCATCGCGCGCATAGGCCACACGCCCCGCGCCATAGGCGAGCGCGCAGTCCTGCTCCACGTAGTTGCGCGTCAGCGCCGCGCCCCCGAGCATCACCGGGATGTCGACGCCAAGCCGCGTCATCTCCTCGAGGTTCTCGCGCATCACGACGGTCGACTTCACCAGGAGCCCGCTCATGCCGATCGCGTGCGCACGGTTCTCGTTGGCCGCCTTCAGCATGTCGGCGAGCGGCACCTTGATCCCCAGGTTGATCACCCGGTAGCCGTTGTTGGTGAGGATGATGTCGACCAGGTTCTTGCCGATGTCGTGCACGTCGCCCTTGACGGTCGCGAGCACGACAGTGCCCTTGGTCTGGCCCTCGACCCGTTCCATGTGCGGCTCGAGATACGCGACCGCCGCCTTCATGGTCTCGGCCGATTGCAGCACGAAGGGAAGCTGCATCTTGCCCGCGCCGAACAGCTCGCCCACCACCTTCATGCCGTCGAGGAGGATGGTGTTGATGATGTCGAGCGGCGCGATCCCTTTGGCCATCGCCTGGGCGAGATCGTCCTCCAGCCCCTTGCGGTCGCCATCGACGATGCGGTCCTTCAGCCGCTCCTCGACCGTCTCGGCGCGCTTGCGCTTGCCCGTGTCGGCCGCCTTGCGGTCGGCGAACAGCTCCAGCATGCGCTGGAGCGGATCGTAGCCCTCGCGGCGGCGATCGAAGATCAGGTCCTCCGCCACCTGCACCTCCTCGGGCGGGATCTGGTGCAGCGGCTTGATCTTCGAGACATGCACGATCGCGCCGGTCATGCCGGCGCGCAGCGCATGGTCGAGGAACACCGAGTTCAGCACATGCCGCGCGGCCGGGTTCAGCCCGAAGGAGATGTTCGACAGGCCCAGGATGATCTGGATGTCCGGGAACGCCTCGCGGATCATCCGGATGCCGTCGAGCGTCCAAAGCCCGAGCTTGCGGTCGTCCTCGTTGCCGGTGGCGATGGTGAAGGTGAGCGGATCGATCAGCAGGTCCGACTGCGGCAGGCCGTGGCGGTCGCAGGCGAACTCGACGAGACGCTTCGCAATGCGGAGCTTGTCCTCGGCGGTCTTGGCCATCCCGGCCTCGTCGATCGTCAACGCGATCACCGCGGCGCCGAACTTCTTCGCCAGGATCATGCGGTCACGCGCGGCGCGCTCGCCCTCCTCGAAATTGATCGAGTTGATGATCGGCTTGCCGCCGTGCAGCTTCAGCGCCGCCTCGATGACGTTGGTCTCGGTGCTGTCGATCACCAGCGGCGCGTTCACCGAAGAGGTGAAGCGCTTCACGACCTCGCTCATCTCGTGGAGCTCGTCGCGGCCGACGAAGGCGGTGCAGATGTCGAGGCTGTTCGAACCCTCGCCCACCTGCTCGCGGCCCATCGCCACGCAGCCGTCCCAGTCATTCGCGGCCTGGAGCTCGCGCCACTTCTTCGAGCCGTTGGCATTGCAGCGCTCGCCGATCGAGAAATAGGCGTTCTCCTGGCGGAGCGCGGTCGCCGTGTAGAGCGAGGCGACCGACGGCACCCAGACGGGCTTGCGCGGCGCCGGCGCGGGGCGGCGCGCGGCACCCGCACGTTTGCGCAGCATCGCATCGAGTGCCGCGATATGCGTGTTGTTGGTGCCGCAGCACCCGCCGATGAGGTTCACGCCGTCCTCGGCGACGAAGCGCTCCAGCCAGACCGCGAGTTCCTCGGGCGTCAGCGGATAGTGCGTCCTGCCGTCGACCAGCTCGGGCAGGCCGGCGTTCGGCTGCACGCTGAGAAGCCCGGGCCAGTTCTGCGCGAGCCAGCGCACATGCTCGGCCATCTCCTGCGGCCCGGTCGCGCAGTTCAGCCCGATCAGCGGCACGTCGAGCGCATGGATCACGGTCGCGGCGGCGGAGATGTCGGGCCCGACCAGCAGCGTGCCGGTGGTCTCGACGGTCACCTGCACGAACACCGGCAGATCCTCCTTGCCGGCGCGCGCGCGCGCGATCTTCGAGCCGTTCACGGCAGCCTTGATCTGCAACGTGTCCTGGCAGGTCTCGATCAGGATCGCGTCCGCCCCGCCGGCGATCAGCCCCTCGGCCTGCACGGTCAGTGCGGCTTCCAGCGTGTCGTAGTCGATGTTGCCGAGGGTGGGCAGTTTCGTGCCCGGACCGATCGAGCCGACCACCCAGCGGTGCCGGCCGTCGCTGAACTGTTCGGCCGCCTCGCGCGCGAGCTCGACCGCGACCTTGTTCAGCGCGAACGCCTCGTTCTCCAGCCCGAACTCGGCGAGCGTGATCGGCGAGGCGCCGAAGGTGTTGGTCTCCACCATGTCGGCACCGGCCTCGTAGTAGCCGCGATGGATCTCGCGCACGATGTCGGGGCGCGAGAGCAGCAGCACCTCGGTGCAGTTCTCCTTGCCCAGGAAGTCCCGCTCGATGTCGAGCGTCATCGCCTGGATGCGCGCGCCGAAGCCGCCATCGCAGAGCAGGACGTGGTCACGCAGGGCGTCGAGCAGATGCGGGCGGGACATGGCGTTCCTCAGGCGTCGATGCGGGCCGCGCCCTGGGGCGCGGGCGCGGGCACGGGGCGGGCGGCGAGATGGAGGTGCACGGTGAGCGGACCCGGAATGACCACGGCCGGGCGCGAGGCGAACCCGGCGGCAGAGAGCCAAGCGGCGAGCTGCGGCGCGGGAAAGCCCGGCCAGCGATGCGCGAGCCGGCGCACCAGCGCGTCGTCGCCGTGCGGGGCGAGGTCGATGATCGCGACCGTGCCGCCGGGGGCGAGCACGCGCGCGGCCTCGGCCAGCACCTCCGGCGGGTCGTCGGCGTAGTGCAGCACCATCGAGAGGGTGATCAGGTCGAAGCTGGCACGGCCGAATGGCAGCCGCGTCATGTCGGCCTGGCGCAGCGCGCAGTGGGCGAGCCCGGCCGCGCTCAGCCTCGCGCGGGCGAGGGCGAGCATCTCGCGCGAGAGATCGATCCCGGTGGCGGCCTCGGCGCGGGGCCCGAGCAGTTCCAGCATCCGCCCGGTGCCGGTGCCGATGTCGAGCAGCCGGCCAAGCGGCCCGGGCGGCAGGTCGGCGAGCAGGCGGGCCTCGATCGCGGCGGCGGGCAGGTCGAGCGCGCGGAGCTCGTCCCAGGCGGTGGGGTTCGCCTGGAACGCGGCGGAGGCGGCGCGGGCACGGACGGCGCGGAGGGAGCGCGCGCGGTGACGGTCGGCGGCGAGTTGCGGATCGTCCTCGGGCAGCCGGGCGAGCGCCGAGCGCGCGAGCGCGCCGCCGGGGGTTTCGGCGAGACGAAAGAAGATGTTCGCGCCCTCGCGGGCGCGCGCGAGAACCCCGGCGTCGGTCAGCAGCTTCAGGTGGCGCGAGAGCCGGGGCTGGGACTGGCCGAGGATCTCGACCAGGTCGGCGACGCACCACTCGCCCTCGGTCGCGAGCGCGACGAGGCGGAGCCGGGTCGGTTCGGCAATGGCCCGCAGAGCGGCGAGGACCTCACGCATGCGCTTGCTGATGACATAAACATGTCTTTATGTCGAGCTATGGACGACCGCATTCCCGTGCGCTTCGCCGCGCCGCGCCCAGGCGGGCCGCCGCCGGGGGCGGCGCTCGTGGTGGACGAGACGGCGCTGGCGCCGCGTGCCACCCCCCTGGTCGAGCGGCTGGCTGCGGAGCGGCCCGCGCATAGCGCCGCCTGCTCCTGCTGCGGCAGCCGCGCGTCGCTCGCCGCGGCGCTGCACGCGCTGTTCATCCGCCGCGCGACCGGGGTGACCCCCTGGTTCGACCGGGTGGAGGTGCGCAGCGCCCGCGCCGATGCGTCCGCGCTCGAAGACCCGCTGGTGGCCGCGCGGTTCAGGCTCGAGGACGGCTGACCGGCCTCACGCCGCGGCCCGGATCGCCGCCTCGCGCACGCGGTCGTCCACCTCGGCGGCGAAGCGCTCGAAGTTGCGCTCGAACCGGCCGACGAGCTCCCGCGCCGCCGCATCGTAAGCGGCGCCATCGGCCCAGGTCCCGCGCGGGTCGAGCACGCGCGCATCGACGCCCGGGCAGGCGGTCGGCACCGCGAAGCCGAAGAACGGGTCCTTGCGCATCGGCGCGCGCGCCAGGCTGCCGTCCAGCGCCGCCGCGAGCAGCGCGCGGGTATCGGCGATGCGCATCCGCCGCCCGACGCCATGGGCGCCCCCGGTCCAGCCCGTGTTGACCAGCCAGCACGCCGCACCGTGGCGCGCGATCCGCTCCGCCAGCATCCGGCCGTAGACCGCCGGCGGGCGCGGCAGGAACGGCGCGCCGAAACAGGCCGAGAAGGTCGCCTTCGGCTCGCTTCCCAGCCCCTTCTCGGTGCCGGCCACGCGCGCGGTGTAGCCCGACAGGAAGTGGTACATCGCCTGCTCGGGCGTGAGCTTGGCGATCGGCGGCAGCACGCCGAACGCATCCGCCGTCAGCATGAAGACGTGGCGCGGCTGGCCCGCGCGCCCTCCCGGCAGCGCGCCCTCGATGAACTCGATCGGGTAGCAGGCGCGCGTGTTCTCGGTGTGCCGCGCATCCTCGAGGTCGAGCACGCCCGTGGTCTCGTCGGCCACGACGTTCTCCAGAACCGTGCCGAATCGGTGCATGGCCGACCAGATCTGCGGTTCGGCCTCGGGGTCGAGCCGGATCACCTTGGCGTAGCAGCCGCCTTCGAGGTTGAAGGTGCCGCTCTCGCCCCACCCGTGCTCGTCATCGCCGATCAGGCGGCGCGTGGGGTCGGAGGAGAGCGTGGTCTTGCCGGTGCCGGAGAGGCCGAAGAACAGCGCCACGTCGCCCTGCGCGCCGATATTGGCCGAGCAGTGCATCGGCAGCACGCCGCGCTCGGGCAGCAGGTGGTTCATCACGGTGAAGATCGACTTCTTGATCTCGCCCGCGTAGGACGTGCCGCAGATCACCACCTCCCGCCAGTCGAACGAGAGCGCGATCGCGCAGTCGCCGCGCGTGCCGTCGAGCCTCGGATCGGCGTGGAACCCGGGCGCGTGGAGGATGGTCCAGTCCGGCACGAAGCCGTCGAGGTCCTCGGCCGCGGGGCGGATGAACATGTTGCGCGCGAACAGCGCATGCCAAGCCCCCGTGGTGACCACGCGCACGCGGATGCGGTGCGCCGGATCGGCCCCGGCGTAGAGGTCCTGCACGAACAGCTCCTGGCCGGCGAGATACCCAGCGACGCGGCCGCGCAGCATGGCGAAGCGGTCGGGCGACAGGGGCTGGTTCACCGCGCCCCAGTCGATCTGATCCCGCACCGAGGGCTCCTCGACCACATACTTGTCGCCGGCGCTGCGGCCGGTGTGCTGGCCGGTGTTGACCACCAGCGCCCCGGAGGCGGCGAGCCGACCCTCCCCCCGCGCCACCGCCGCCTCGATCAGCACCGGCGCGGCGAGGTTCGCGCGCACGGTCCGGGTCGGGTGAAGGCCGGGAATGGTGATGGTCGGCTGCGGCATGGGCGCTTCCTCGCGTGGTTCTGAGGCAGGGTGGGGTCGAACGATTGGGCCGTAGATAGGGTCGGCGAGGAGCGAGGTCAAAAAATGGCGAAAAACCTACGACTCGCCCATATTTTGAGCCGCTTCACGTGCCGCCCGCGTGGCGAGGATCAGCGCCTTGCGCACCCCGTCGGCGTCCTGGACCGGGTTCGGAAACGCCAGCCGCGCCACCTGGTTCCCGCGCGCGAAGTCGCAGCCATCCACATCCACAGCCGCCATGCGCCAGCCCCGGCCAGCCCGGCCGAGCAGACGGCGCACGATCACCGCGACCGCATCCGCGTGCTCGGCGTTCACGTGGTCGAGGATCTCGGCTTCGGCCGCCGTCAGCGCGGCGACCGCGGTCGCGTCGGGCCGCAGCGCCGAGCCGGGCACGCGGCGGGCCATGGCGAACCCGCCGACATACAGCGCCTCCTGCGGCACCACCCGCCACAGCCGGAAATCCGGCAGGTCCGCATAAAGCCGGGCATAGGGGTGGCGCGCGAGCCAGCGCGCCTTCAGGGACGCGGCCTCCTCGCCCTCGACCCGCTCCGCGACCCCGGTGACCGTCACGCGCGGCCGCTTCTGCGGGTTGGGCCCGGCCGCGGCGCCCACGAACAGCAGCGAGCAGCGTCCATCCGCCATCAGATGGCGCGTATGGCCGGAGAGCTGCGACAGCCACAGCAGCACCGCCAGATCCGGCGCCGCCGCCGGCGTCACCAGCGAGGCGAAGGGCTGGCCGGAGGCCGAGACAGTCGCGAGCATGGCCTCCTTCGCGCCGCGAATCAGCGCGCGCGCTGCAACCTCGGGTGGGGGAACTGCGTTGTCCGATGCGCGTGCCATGATCCGTTCACGTTCCGTCCGAGATCAGCCACAATGGCGCGTCAGCCTGGGGACCATGCAGACCGCGATGACCCCCCAGGCCTCCACCCAGCCCGTTCCCTTGGCCGAGGCCCCGATGCCGCAGACCATCGCCCTGGTCGACGACGACCGCAACATCCTCACCTCGCTCGCGATGACGCTGGAGGCCGAAGGCTACCAGGTGCGCACCTATACCGATGGCGAGAGCGCGCTGCACGGGATCACCGCCAAACCGGTCGATCTCGCCGTGCTCGACATCAAGATGCCGCGCATGGACGGGCTCGAACTTCTCCAGCGCCTGCGCAAGCAGACCGCGTTGCCGGTGATCTTCCTCACCTCCAAGGACGAGGAGGTGGACGAGCTGATGGGGCTCCGCCTCGGCGCCGACGACTACATCACCAAGCCGTTCAGCCAGCGCCTGGTGATCGAGCGCATCCGCGCCCTGCTCCGCCGCAACGAACTCGCCCGCGGCGAAGGCTCGGGCCAGCCCGCCGGCGGGGTGCTCTCGCGCGGGTCGCTCTCGCTCGACGAGAACCGCCATCTCTGCACCTGGAAGGGCCAGCCGGTGCAGCTCACCGTCACCGAGTTCCTGCTGGTCAAGGCGCTCGCCGCGCGGCCCGGCATCGTCAAGTCGCGCGACCAGCTGATCGATGCGGCCTATGGCGAGAACATCTATGTCGATGACCGCACGATCGACAGCCACGTGAAGCGGATCCGCAAGAAGTTCCGCGCGGTCGACACCGGCTTCGCGCAGATCGAGACCCTCTACGGCATCGGCTACCGCTACAAGGAGGAATGACCTCCACGGTGCCGTCATGCCCGATTCGGGACGGTTGACGGGCGTCGATCCCGCCGACGACCTCGCGCGCGCTCCGCAGCGCCGGCTGCGCAAGCTGGTGTTCTCGCCGCTGCTGCGGCGCATCCTGCTGGTCAATGCGCTGCCGCTCGGGCTGCTGGTCGCGGCCCTGCTCTATCTCGACACCTACCAGGACGGGCTGATCGACGCCGAGGCCGCCTCCCTGCGCGTGCAGGCGCAGGTCTTCGCCGGCGCGATCGGCGAGAGCGCGACCTCGATCGAGGACCCGGAGCGGCCCGTGCTGGTGCCCGACCTCGCGCGGCCGCTGCTGCGCCGCCTCGTCGAGCCCACGCCCTTCGCCCAGGCCCGGCTCTACGATCCCGACGGCGAGCTGGTCGCGGACAGCCGGGTGATCACCGGGCCGGGCGGCGCCGTGACCACCGAGCCCCTGCCCCCTCCCCCGCCGCAGCGCGGCCCGTTCGCCGCCGCCGTCGTCGCCGCCTACGAGACCGTGATGGCCCTGTTGCCGCGCGGCACGAGCTTCCCCACCATTCCGGGCGACGGCGAGTGGACCCCCGACATCCGCCCGCTGCTCGCCGCCGCCGCCGCCGGCCAGGCGGCGCCGCAGGTGCGCCGGACCGAGGACGGGCGGCTTGTCGTCTCGGTCGCGGTGCCCGCACTGCGCAACCGCGACGTGGTCGGCATCGTGCTGCTGACGCGCGAGGCGCGCGAGGTGGACGAGGCCCTGTTCCAGGTGCGCATGACCATCATCGCGGCCTTCGGACTGGCGCTGGCGCTCACGGTCGCGCTCTCGTTCTACCTCTCGACCACGATCGCGCGGCCGCTCCTGCGGCTCGCGCGCGCGGCCGAGCGCATGCGCGAGGGGCGCGGCCGGCGCGGCCATGTGCGCCCCTCGCTCCGGACACGGCGCGACGAGATCGGCGCGCTCGCCCAGGCGCTGGACGAGAGCGCGGCCGCGCTCTGGGCGCGGATGGACGCGATCGAGCGCTTCGCCGCCGATGTCGCGCACGAGATCAAGAACCCGCTGACCTCGATCCGCAGCGCGATCGAGACGCTGCGCCGCGTGCAGGACCCCGAGCGCCAGCAGCGCCTGCTCGCCGTCATCGCCGAGGATGTGCAGCGGCTGGACCGGCTGATCAGCGACATCTCGGACGCGAGCCGGGTCGATACCGAGCTTGCGCGCACGGTCACCGAGCGGGTCGATGTCGCGCCGATCCTCGCGACCCTGGCCGACATCCACGAGACCACGCGCGAGCCGCACGGGCCCCGCATCGTGCTGGAGGCGCCGGAGAACGGGCTCGTGGTGAACGGCGTCGAGGGGCGGCTGGTGCAGGTGTTCCGCAACCTGATCGGCAATGCCGTGTCGTTCAGCCCCCCTGACGGCACGATCCGGCTGATAGGACGGCGCGCGGGCGGCGTGGTCGAGGTCGCGGTGGAGGACGAGGGGCCGGGCATCCCCGAGGCCAAGCTCGAGCACATCTTCGAGCGGTTCTACTCGGAACGGCCCAAGGGCGAACGCTTCGGCGCCCATTCGGGGCTCGGGCTGTCGATCTCGCGCCAGATCGTCGAGGCGCTGCACGGGCGCATCACCGCCGAGAACCGGCGTGACGATTCGGGCGCGGTGATCGGCGCGCGCTTCGTGGTGCGGCTGCCGGCGGCGTGACGCGGCCCGGCCTCGTCCTCGCGCGCCTACGGCGACGAGGCGCCGGCGGCGAGCCCGAACTGCGCCTCGTGCAGCGCGCGATATGCCGCGCCCCGCGCCAGCAGGTCGGTATGCGTCCCCTGCTCGGCGATCCGGCCATCCGCCACCACGACGATCCGGTCCGCGTTGCGGATGGTGGCCAGCCGATGCGCGATCACCAGCGTCGTCCGGCCCTCGGCGAGGTCCGCAAGCGAGGCCTGGATCGCGCGCTCGGTCTCGGTGTCGAGAGCGCTGGTCGCCTCGTCGAGGATCAGGATCGGCGGGTTCTTGAGGAAGATCCGCGCGATCGCGAGCCGCTGCTTCTGCCCGCCCGAGAGCTTCACGCCGCGTTCGCCGATCACGGTGTCGAGTCCGTCGGGCAGTTCGCGGATCATGCCGTCGAGCCGCGCGCGCCGTGCCGCCTCCAGAATCTCGTCGTCCGAGGCGCCGAGCCGTCCGTAGGCGATGTTCTCGCGGATCGTGCCCGCGAACAGGAACACGTCCTGCTGGACGATGCCGATCTGCCCGCGCAGGGAGGCGAGCGTCAGGTCGCGGATGTCGATCCCGTCGATGGTGATGCGCCCGGCATCGACATCGTAGAAGCGCGGCAGCAGCGCGCAGAGCGTGGTCTTGCCCGCGCCTGACGGGCCGACGAGCGCGATCGTCTCGCCCGGCGCGATCGCGAGGTCGATGTCGCGCAGCACCGGCCGGTCGGGCTCATAGCCGAAGCGCACGCCTTCGTAGCGCACCGCGCCCTTGAGCGGCGGCGTCGGGCGGGCATCGGGCCGATCGACGATGTCGGGCTCGGTGCCGATGAGCTGGAGATAGCGGCGGAATCCGGCAATGCCCTTGGGATAGGTCTCGATCACCGCATTGATCTTGTCGAGCGGGCGGTAGAACACGGAGACCAGCAGCAGGAAGGCGACGAAATCGCCGATCGTCATCGCGCCCTGGACGATGAAGATCGAGCCCGCGAGCATGACGATCACCTGCACGAAGCGCATGCCGAGATAGTTCAGCGTCAGGCTGACCGCCATGATGCGGTAGGCGTCGAGCTTGACGCGGCGGTACTTCTCGTTGTCCGCGCCGAAGAGGCGGCGTTCGTGCGCCTCGTTGGCGAAGGCCTTGACCACGCGGATGCCGCCCACCGCCTCCTCGATGCGCGCGTTGAAGGCGCCGACGCGGCCGAACTGCGCCTGCCAGTTCTGCGTCATCCGCCCGCCGTAGTGCGTGATCACCCAGGCCGCAATCGGCACGACGAGCCCGGCGATCAGGGCGAGCGCCGGGTTGACGTAGATCATCAGCGCGAAGGCGCCGAGGAAGGTGAGCACGGCAATCAGCAGGTCCTCCGGCCCGTGATGCGCGACCTCGCCGATCTCCTCGAGATCCTTGGTCATGCGCCCGACCAGGTGTCCGGTCTTCTGTCCGTCATAGAATCGGAACGACAGCCGCATGAGATGGTCGAAGGCGCGGCGGCGGAGTTCGGTCTCGATCGCGATGCCGAGCACGTGGCCCCAGTAGGTGACGATCGCCATCAGCGCGCCGTTGACGAGGTAGAGGGCCATCAGCGCGGCGATCGCGATCAGGATCAGCGGCAGGTCCTGGCCCGGCAGCAGGTGGTCGATGAAGCCGCGCACCGCCATCGGGAAGGCGAGCTCCAGCATGCCGGAGAGGGCGGCGCAGCCGAAGTCGAGCATGAGAAGCCGCTTGTGCGGCCGGTAATACGCGAGGAAGGCGCGGAGCATGGGCGCCTTCTAACGCGCGAACGGATCGGCCGGATAGCGCACGGCGGTCAGCGTCAGCCCCTCGGGCGGGGCGGTCGGGCCCGCGGCGGACCGATCGCGCGCGGCGAGCGCGGCGGCGACATCCGCCGGAGTCCAGCGCCCTTCGCCGACCAGCTTCAGCGTGCCGACGAGGTTGCGCACCTGGTGATGGAGGAAGCTTCGCGCCTCGGCGAACACACGCACGAGATCGCCCTCGCGCACGACATCGAGCCGATCCAGCGTCTTCACCGGGCTCGCGGCCTGGCAGGCCGCCGCACGGAACGAGGTGAAGTCGTGCCGCCCCACCAGCAGCGCGGCGGCCGCCTGCATCGCGCCCGCATCGAGCCGGCGCTTCACGTGCCACACGCGCCCCGCCAGCAGCGCGGGACGGGCGCGCCGGTCGAGGATGTCGTAGCGGTAGGCACGGCCGATCGCCGAGAACCGCGCGTGGAAGTCGTCCGGCGCGCGCGCCGCCTGCACGACCGACACGCGGTGCGTACCGAGATGGAAGTTCACCGCCTCGCGCAGCCGCCGCGGATCGATCTCGCGCGCGAGGTCGAGATGCGCCACCTGCGCTTCCGCATGCACGCCCGCATCGGTGCGCCCGGCGGCAACCGCGACGACGGGATCGTGCGGCGTCAAGGGAGCGGCCGCCTCCTCCAGCACCTGCTGGACCGAGAGCCCGGTCTCCTGCCGCTGCCAGCCGAGGAAGCCCGCGCCGTCGTACTCGACCAGCAGGGCGTAGCGCGGCATCAGCCGAGCCGGTCGCCGGGCGCGAGCGGATAGCCGCGCAGGAAGGCGTCGATCTCCTGCGGCGCGCGCCCGGCGCGCTGCAGCCGCGTCAGCCGGAGCACCGTGCCGCCGCCGCAGGCGACCCGGCCGGCCTCCAGCACGGTGCCCGGCGGCGCCTCGGTCCGCTCCGGCAACGGCGCGGCATCGAGGACCTTCAGCACCTCCTCGCCGTGACGGGTGTGCGTGCCGGGCCAGGGATTGAGCGCGCGCACCTGGCGGTCGATCGCGGCGGCATCACGGCTCCAGTCGATCCGCCCGTCCTCCCGGGTGAGCTTCGGCGCATAGGTCACGCCCTCGTCCGGCTGCGGAACGGCCGGCGGGTTCTCGGCGAGGGCGCGCAGGATCAGCCGCGCGCCCAGCGCAGCCAGGGTGTCATGCAGCGTGGACGCGGTCGTCTCCGGCCCGATCGGTACGGCTTCGGCGAGCAGCATCGGCCCCGTGTCGAGCCCCTCGTCCATGCGCATGATGGTCACGCCGGTGCGGTCGTCGCCCGCCAGGATCGCGGCCTGGATCGGCGCCGCCCCCCGCCAGCGCGGCAGCAGCGAGGCATGGATGTTGAGGCAGCCGCGGCGCGGTGCGTCCAGCATCGGCTTGGGCAGGATCAGCCCGTAGGCCGCGACCACCGCGGCGTCGAGATCGAGTGCGGCGAAGGCCGCGTGTTCGGCTTCGTCGCGCCGCAGCCGCGCGGGGGTACGGACGGGAAGCCCGAGCGCCTCGGCCGCCACATGCACGGCGCATCTGGTCTCGCGCTGGCCGCGATGCGCAGGCTTGGGCGGCTGGCAATAGACCGCGGCGATCGCATGCCCCGCACCGTGCAGCGCGCGCAGCGCCGGCACCGCGAAGTCGGGGCTGCCCATGAAGGCGAGCCTCACGCCTGCGCCTTCTCCCGCTGCGCCTTGGCGAGCCGGCGCAGGATCATGTTGCGCCTGAGCGACGAGATGCGGTCGATGAACAGCACGCCGTCGAGATGATCGATCTCGTGCTGGAGGCAGCGTGCCATCAGCCCCTCGGCCTCGATCGTGCGCCGCAGCCCGTCCTGCCCCTCGAACCGAACCGTCACGGCGCGCGGGCGGGTGACGTCGGCGTACTGGTCGGGCAGCGACAGGCAGCCCTCCTCGCGCGTCTCGACCTCCGCGCTTGCGGCGACGATCTCCGGGTTGATCAGCACGATCGGCTCGCGCCTGTCGTCGCGCTGGAGGTCGATCACGGCGAGGCGGAGCCCGAGGCCGATCTGGGGGGCGGCGAGCCCGATGCCCGGGGCGGCATACATGGTCGCCAGCATGCGGGGGATGAGGTCGCGTACGGTCGTGGCATCGGCCGCCACGACCGGGCGGGTCTTGCGGCGCAGCACCGGGTCGGGGGCGATCAGGATGCGCAGCCGCTCCGCCTCGACGGGCGCTACTGGGGCAGGATCGGTCATGCGCGTCAGGTAGCGGCCCCCTGCCCGGCCCGCAATGCCCGGACCGCACGGGCCGGTCTTGCGCCGCCGGGACCTCTTTCCCATCTCCACCGCAGCCGGGGTGCCTTCGGGGTCCCGGCCGGACGCTCGCTCGAAACGAGGAGACCACCATGACCCGCACATCGCCATTCGGCAGCCCGCTGTTTCTCGGCTTCGACCACCTCGAGCAGATGCTGGAGCGGCTGTCGAAGAACGGTGGCGAGGGCTACCCGCCCTACAACATCGAGCAGACCGGGCCGTCGAGCCTGCGCATCACGCTCGCCGTGGCCGGGTTCACGATGGACGACCTCTCGATCACGGTGGAGGACAGCCAGCTCGTCATCCGCGGCCGCCAGGCCGAGGAGGCGCAGAACCGGGTGTTCCTGCACCGCGGCATCGCGGCGCGGCAGTTCCAGCGCACCTTCGTGCTGGCCGACGGGATCGAGGTGAAGGGGGCGTGGCTGGACAGCGGCCTGCTGCACATCGACCTGGAGCGGATTCAGCCCGAGAGCAGGGCACGGTCGATCCAGATCGGCATGCGGCCGGCCGGAGCGTCCCGTTGAGCGATCGGGGCCGGAAACGGACCGGAAACCAGGGTGCGGCCATGATGGCGCACCGGAGGAGTGTGACACGATGAACACGCAGAAGACCCGTGGTCAGGTGAGCATCCCCGTGCCGACCCGCCAGCAACTGGCGGAACTGGGGCTGGGCGGCCTCGCCTATGTCCGCGCCGTCGTGGTGGACGGGCAGTCGGCCTTCGCGATCTTCGGCGCCGACGGCCAGCAGATCGGCCTGGCGCCGGACCGCGCGCTGGCGGATGCGGCGATCGTCCAGCACGAGATGGTGCCGGTCAGCGTGCACTGACGAGGCGCGGCGGCCGCCCCGCCGTCGTGCGGTGAACGGCGCGGTCAGGCGGCCATGCGCGACGGTGCGGCCTCGATGGCCGTGGAGGTGACGGTCTCGGCCTGATCGAGCTCCTCCTCGCTCATGCCGTAGATGTCGCGCACCATCGCCGCGGTGAGCTGCGCCGGCACGCCGTCGAACACGACCCGGCCCGCGCGCATGCCGACGATCCGGTCGCAGTACTGGCGCGCGGTGTCGAGCGTGTGCAGGTTGCACAGCACGGTCAGCCCGTCCTCGCGGTTGATCCGGCGCAGCGCGTCCATCACGACCTTGCCGTTGCGCGGATCGAGCGAGGCGATCGGTTCGTCGGCGAGGATGATCCGCGGCTCCTGCATCAGCGCCCGCGCGATCGCGACACGCTGCTGCTGCCCGCCCGAGAGCGTGTCCGCGCGCTGGAGCGCGGCCTCGGCGAGATCGAAGCGGTCGAGGGTGCGGATCGCGAGCGCGCGCTCTTCGGCGCTGAACAGCTTGAACAGCGAGGACAGGGTGGAGCGGTGATTCAGCCGCCCCACCAGCACGTTCGTCAGCACATCGAGCCGCTGCACCAGGTTGAACTGCTGGAAGATCATCGCGCAGTCGGTGCGCCAGTCGCGCAGCGCCCGGCCCGTGAGCGCGCCCACGTCGCGCCCCTCGAAGACGAGCCGGCCCGCGGAGGGGTCGATCAGCCGGTTGATCAGGCGCAGCAGCGTCGACTTGCCCGCGCCCGACCGGCCGATGATCCCGACCATCTGGCCGTTCGGCACCGCCAGCGTGACGTCGTCCACCGCGGTCACGCTGCCGAAGCGCCGCGTCAGGCCTGTGATCTCCAGCATGGTGGTCTCCGGTTGCCGTTCTCCCTGCCCTTAGCGCCATGCCGCTCCCGAAGGGATGATCGTTGCGTGACACTCATGCCAGCCTGGCGAAGGTTTCTCCCTCGCCAGGCTGGCATGAACGGTTTCGTTCGCGCGTGGCCGCCCCACCAGCCCCACGCGCAATACCCGGCTGCCGAAGGTCGAGCCTTCGGCAGCCGGGTATCAGGCCGCAATGATCCGCCTGCGCAGCCGTCCCGAGATCCAGTCGATCACGGCGACCGCCACCAGGATCAGCAGGATGATGAAGGCGACCTCCTGCCAGTCGTCGAGCCGGATGCGCTCGGCGAGCTGAAGCCCGATGCCGCCTGCGCCGACCACGCCGAGGATGGTCGCCGAGCGCGTGTTGCTCTCGAAGAAATAGAGCACGTGCGACAGCATCACCGGCAGCACCTGCGGCAGGATGCCGAAGCGCGCGCGTTCGACGCCGTTCGCCCCCGCTGCTTCGATGCCCTCGACCTGGCGCTTCTCGACGTTCTCGATCGCCTCGGCGAACAGCTTCGCGAGGGTGCCGGTGTCCGGCACGGCAAGGGCCAGGATGCCGGCGAACGGCCCCATGCCGACCGCGGCGACGAACACGATCGCCCAGATCAGGCTGTCGATGCCGCGCAGCCCGTCGAACAGCCGGCGCAGGCCGAAATGGAACAGCCGCACCGGCAGGACGTTGCGCGCGCCGAGGAAGCCGAGCGGCAGGGCGGCAAACGCGGCGAGCAGCGTGCCCATGAACGCCATCGCCAGCGTCTCGGCCAGGCCGTGCAGCATCTGGTCGAGATGGCCGCCATGCGCGGGCGGGATCATGAAGCGGACGAGGAAGCCGAGCTTGCCGAGGCCGGCGACGAACACATCCCAGCCCGGCAGGACGCGCCAGAGCCCGAGGGCCAGCACGGCGAGGAAGACGGTCCAGATCAGCGCGAGTCGGCGCCGCTCGGCCGTGCTGCGCCGGAACACGCGCGGATGCGCTTCCCGGATCGCCGCGAGATCGGCCGCCCCGATCATCGCGTCGCCCGCGCGGGCCCCGCCTCGATCAGGCCGTGACGCAGCCGCTCGCAGCCCATGTCGATCAGCGACACGGTGATGAGGATCAGCAGCACGATCGCGCTGATGTCGGAATAGAGGAAGCGCCGCACGACCAGGTAGAGCTCCTCGCCGATGCCGCCCGCGCCGACGATGCCGAGCACGCTCGCCGCGCGCACGTTGATCTCGAAGCGCAGCAGGCCATAGCTCAGGAAGTTCGGCAGCACCTGCGGCAGCACCGCGAAGCGCATCGTCTCGGTCCAACCCGCACCGGCGGCGGCGAGCGCGTCGATCGGGCGCGGATCGGCGTTCTCGTTCACCTCCGCGAACAGCTTGCCCAGCGCCCCGGCGGAGTGGATCGCGATCGCGAGCACCCCGGCGAAAGGGCCCGGCCCGAAGGCAAAGACGAAGATCAGGGCGAAGACGAGCTCGGGCACGGTGCGGGCGAACTCGAAGCCGCGCCGCGCGAGCCAGAACGACCACCGGGTCGGCGCGAGATTGGCCGCGGCGTGGAAGCAGAACAGCAGCGCCACGGCCGTGCCCGCGAGCGTGCCGACGAAGCCCATCAGCACGGTATCGAGCATCAGCAGCAGCCAGATATCGATCGCCCAATACCACTCGCCGATGTCGGTGAGCGGCTGGCGCGCCGAGATCTCCGGCAGCGTGCGGTGTACATAGTCGAGGATGTTGGGCACGCCGGCCGCGAAACGCCCCGGATCGACCTCGCCCACGATCGCGGAGGCGCCGAAGGCGAGCGCAAACAGCAGGGCGCCAAGCCCGGTCGTCAGCGCCTTCCGCCGGCGCAGATCCCGATGGCGCGTCTCGAACAGGGCGACGGCATCGCCGCCGCCCGCAACCGCGATCGCCACGTCAGGTGCGACGCTGGCGGCGCAGCCGGTCGAGCTCCTCGGTGATCGCGATCATGTCGAGGTAGTCCTCGTGCGTGCGGCGCACCAGACCGCGCGACTGGCCGCTTGTCAGCGCGTTCCAAGCCTCGGGGTTCGCCCCGGGCAAGGCCATGAGCGTCTCGACGTAGAGGTCCTTCAGCCCCTGCGGCAGATTCGTGCGCATCACGAAAGGGCTGTTCGGTATGAGCGGGCTCTTCCAGACGACCCGCCACTGGCCGGGCGGGATCATCCCCTTCTCCTCCATGCGCTGCGGATTGCTGCGCTGCTCGTTGGTCCACCAGGTGGCAACGGCGTCATAGCTGCCGTTCAGCAGGCCGATCACGCTCTGCTCGTGATTGCCCGAGAAGGAGGTGCGCGAGAAGAACGCGCCGGGATCGACGCCTTCGCGGCGCAGGTAGAACATCGGCGCAGCGTAGCCCGAGGCGCTGTTCGGGTCGGCCCAGGCGAAGGACCGGCCGCGCAGATCGGCGAGCGACCGGTACGGCGCATCGGTGCGCACGATGATCACCGAGTGGTAGCCGGCCCCGCCCTGGAGGTCGGTGCCGGATGCGACCGGCACGATCTTCTCGCCGGCGACGCGGCGCGCGAGCGCATAGGCGGCCGGGCCGAGATAGCCGAACTCGGCCTGGTCGGCGCGCAGTGCCTCGACGGTGGCGGCGTAGTCGGTGGCGCGGAACACGCGGAACGGCACGCCGAGCGCCTCGGTGAAGTGGCGCGAGAAGGGCTCGAAGCGGACGAGCACATCGCGCTCGTTCTCCGAGCTGATCATGGCGAAGCGGAGTTCGCGGAACCCGCCGCGCCAGTCGGCCTGCGCGACCGCGGTGAAGGGGGCGAGGGCGGCACCGGCGAGCACGGCGCGGCGGCGGAGCACGGGGATCATCGGCGACTCCTCGGCAAGGTCGGGAGCCGAGGGCTTAGCAACCTACCGTTGCGTTGCCATGACAACCCGGTGACGTCTCGATGACCCCTCCGGCTGCCTGGGCCATCAAGGCGCTACGGATAGCATCCAGCGGCGCGCGCCCGCGCGCGCACGAGTGCGAGCACGGTCCGGCAGGTCGGCGCCGGCAGGTCCAGCATCTCCGCGAACTCCACCACCACACCGAGCAGCGCGTCGATCTCCATCGGCCGGCCGCGCTCCAGGTCCTGGAGCATCGAGGTGCGATGCGCGCCGACCTCGGCCGCACCGGCGATCCGCTTGTCCACATCGATCCCGAAACGGATGCCCAGCGCTTCGCCGATCGCCTGCGCCTCGACCATCATCGCCCGGCACACCGCGCGCAGCTCGGGCTCGCCGGTCAGCACGTCGAGCGTCTGCAGGGTCAGTGCCGAGACCGGGTTGAAGGTCAGGTTGCCCCAGAGCTTCACCCAGATCTCGTCGCGGATGCGCGGCCGTACCGGCGCCTTGAACCCGGCCGCGATCAGCGCCTGCGAGAGCAGGTTCGCGCGCTCGCTGCGCGACCCGTCCGGCTCGCCGAGCGAGAACCGGTCGCCGTAGCCGTGCTCGATCACGCCGGGCTCGACCACCTCCGCGGCCGGATAGACGATGCAGCCGATCGCGCGTTCGGGGGGCAGGGCACGGAGCAGTTTCCCGCCCGGATCGACCGACTCGACGGTGCGACCATCGAACGGGCCGCCATGCTTGTGGAAGTACCACCACGGGATGCCGTTCACCGCCGAGACGATCGCGGTCTCGGGACCGAGCAGGGGCTGCATCGCCTCGGCCACACCGGGGAGCGAATGCGCCTTGAGTGTGATCACCACGTAGTCCTGCGGGCCGGCCTCGGCGGCGGTGGCGGCGCAGCGCGGGCGCGTGACGATCTCCTCGCCTCCGGACCGGAGCCTGAGCCCGTGCGCCTGCATCGCCGCCAGATGCGGCCCGCGCGCGACCACCGTCACCTCGGCCTCGCCCTTCGCGGCCAGGCGCGCGGCCATCAGCCCGCCGATCGCGCCGGCGCCGAAGATGCAGATGCGCATCAGCCGACGAGACCCAGCTTCTCGGCGAGCCCGATGCGCTGGAGCTTGCCCGTCGCCCCCTTCGGAATCTCGGCGAGGAACACCACCTTGCGCGGCACCTTGAAGTCGGCGAGGTGCTGGGCGGCGAAGTCGCGCAGCCCGTGCTCGGTGAGCTCCGCGCCGTCGCGCAGCACGATCGCGGCCCCCACCTCCTCGCCGAGCTTCGGGTGCGGGATCGCGAAGGTGACGGCCTGGGCGACGGCCGGGTGGGCGGAGAGCACGCCGTCCACCTCCAGCGGGCTCACCTTCTCGCCGCCGCGGTTGATCAGCTCCTTCAGCCGCCCCGTGAGCGTCAGGTAGCCCTCCGCGTCGAACCCGCCCTGATCGCCGGTACGGAACCAGCCATTCGTGAAGGCCTTCGCGTTCGCCTCCGGATTGTTCTCGTAGCCCTTCGTCACGTTCGGGCCGCGGATCACCACCTCGCCGATCGCCCCCTGCGGCAGCAGCGTTCCGGCCTCGTCCATGATCGCGATCTCGGGGCCCGCGGCGATGCCGACCGATCCCGGCTTGCGCGGGCCGGCGAGCGGGTTGGACGCCATCTGGTGCGAGGCCTCGGTCATGCCGTAGCTCTCGACCAGCGGCGCGTTGAAGGTCTTCTCCAGCGCCAGCATCACCGGGCCCGGCAGCGAGGCGGAGGAGGAGCGCAGGAAGCGCAGCTTCGCGCGCGCGATGATCTCGGCGTTGCGCTCGGCACGCGCGAGGATCGCCTGGTGCATGGTCGGCACGGCGGTGAGCCAGGTGGGCCGCTCCTCGTCGAGCCAGCGGAAGATGCGCAGCGCATCGAAGCCGGGCGTGCAGATCACCGCGCTGCCGGCGGCGAGCGAAGCCAGGGTTGCCGCCATCAGCCCGTGGATGTGGAACAGCGGCATGATGTTCAGGCAGGCATCCCCCGGCGTCAGCGCGAGCGTCGTGCGGATGTTGCCTGCCGAGGCGCAGACATTGCCGTGGGTCAGCGGCACGATCTTCGGCCGGGCGGTGGTGCCGGAGGTGTGCAGCACGAGTGCGATGTCGTCCGTGCCGGCCGGGCCCGGGCTGGCCGCTGCGCCGGGCGTCCCGCCTTCAAGCGTGAAGTCGCCGGCGGCCTCGCCGGGCACGAGGTCGAGCACGGGGATGCCGAGCCGGGCGGCCACCGCGCGCGCGGGCGTCTCCGCCCCCTTGAGCACCACCAGCGCCTTCGCCTTCAGGTCGTCGAGATAGAACGCGAACTCCTCGTCGCGGTAGGCGGGGTTGAGCGGCGCGGTGGTGGCGCCACAGGCGATGGCGACGAACGACGCGGCCATTTCGGGACCGTTCGGCAGCACGATCGCCACGCGGTCATTGCGGCCGACGCCGATGCGGTTGAGCGCCGCGACGGTACGGTCGGCGAGCGCACGCAGGTCCGCGAACGCCAGGGGCGGCCGGCCGGGGGCGCGGATCGCCGGATGGGTCGCAGCACCGGTGGCCAGCAGATCATGGAGCGTGTGGAACGGTTGCATCGGCACCCCTTGTCGCAGGCGGCGGAGTATGGCGCGCGAGGCGGCGGCGTAAAGGGCGCCCGGCCAGCGCCCGGACGGGCTCCCTGCCACCCCGTTTGTGACATGATCATTCGCTTCGCCTCGGCTCAACGACATATATTTTCATTGACAGCGCCACATTCGCAACTCCATATCGGCCGTCAATGGCGCGGAACAAGCGCCGGCGAAGGTGACGGAAGGCAGACCTGGGACCTGGAGACCCTGCATGCCGACTGTCGCCCGTCGCATCGTGTTTGCCGCCGCTTTCGCCTCTGCCGCTGTCGCGGTGCCGACCGCGCCCACATCGGCGCAGGCCACCTGGGAGCCCACGCGGCCGGTCCAGTTCCTCGTCCCCGCCGGGACCGGCGGAGGCGCCGACCAGATGGCGCGCACGATCCAGGGCATCGTGTCCAAGCACGAACTGATGCGCCAGCCGATCGTCGTCACCAACAAGGGCGGCGGCGCCGGCGCCGAGGCGTTCCTCGAGGTGAAGAACAGCCGCGGCAATCCCCACGTCCTGGTGATCACGCTGTCGAACCTGTTCACCACCCCGCTCGCGACCGGCGTGCCGGTGTCGTGGCGCGACATGACGCCGGTGAAGATGCTGGCGCTCGACGAGTTCGTGCTGTGGGTGCACGCCGAGAGCCCGTGGCACACCGTCAGCGACTTCATCGGCGCGGCCAAGAGCCAGCGGTTGCGCATGGGCGGCACGGGCTCGCGCCAGGAGGACCACATCATCACCGCCGCGATCACGCGCGCCACCGGGGCGCAGTTCACCTACGTGCCGTTCCGCGGCGGCGGCGAGGTCGCGACTCAGCTCGTCGGCCGGCATGTGGACGCCACGGTGAACAACCCGATCGAGGCGGTGGCGCACTGGCGCGCCGGCACGCTGCGGCCGCTCTGCGTGTTCGACAGCCAGCGCCTGCCCGTCACCGAGAAGATGACCGCGACCATGGCATGGAGCGATATCCCGACCTGCAAGGAGGCGGGGCTCGATGTCGAGTACCTCATGCTCCGCGGCATCTTCATGCCGCCGGGCGTGCCCGAAGCAGCGGTGGCGTTCTACATCGGCCTGCTCGACCGCGTGCGTGCGACACCGGAATGGCAGGAGCTGATGCGCAACGGCGCGTTCAACACCACGACCATGATCGGCGCGGACTACGCCCGGTGGGTCGAGCGCGAGGAGGAGCGTCATCGCAGCCTGATGGCCGAGGCCGGGTTCCTCGCGCGCTGACCGATCCGACCCGCATCACCGGCCGATTGCATCCGTGAGCCTTGCCGATGGCTGATCACCGGGGCGGCGTGCGCGCGCGGACCGCCGAGCTCGTCGCCGCGGCCGCGATCGCGGCCCTGGGCGCCCTCGTGGTCGCCGATGCCTACCGGATCGGCATCGCCTGGGACCTCGACGGGCCGCAATCCGGCACCTTCCCGTTCTGGACCGGCATCATCATGATCACGGCGAGCCTCGTTACCTTCACCTTTGCCGCGTTCGGCCGCTCGCGGGTGCTGTTCGCGAGCAGCCAGGAGCTCGCGAGCGTGGCGCGGCTGTTCGTTCCTGCATGCATGTTCGTCGCCGGGGTGCTGGTGATCGGGCTCTACCTGCCGGCGGCGGCGCTGGTCGCCTGGTTCATGGCCGTGATCGGCGGCTACCGCCTGACCACGGCCGCGCTGAGCGGGCTCGCCGCATCCGGCGTGATCTTCGTCGTGTTCGAGGCCTGGTTCCTGGTCGCACTGCCGAAGGGACCGGTCGAGGCGCTGCTCGGCTACTGAGATGGAGAACCTTGACGCGCTTTTTGCCGGGTTCGCGGTGGCGCTGGTTCCCGGAAACCTGGGGCTGATGGTGCTGGGGGTGATGCTCGGCATCGTCATCGGCGTGCTGCCGGGCCTCGGCGGCGCGAACGGCATCGCGATCCTGCTGCCGCTTACCTTCGCGATGCCGCCGGTGAGCGCGATCATCATGCTCTCCTGCATCTACTGGGGCGCGCTGTTCGGCGGAGCGATCACCTCGATCCTGTTCAACATCCCGGGCGAGCCCTGGTCGGTCGCGACCACCTTCGACGGCTACCCGATGGCGCAGCAGGGCCGCGCGGCCGAGGCGCTGACGGCCGCCTTCACCTCGTCCTTCGTCGGCGCGCTGTTCGCGATCCTGATGATCACCGCGATCGCGCCGCTGATCGCCGCCTTCGCGCTGCGGTTCGGCCCGCCCGAGTTCTTCGCCGTGATGTTCCTCTCCTTCGCCTCCTTCGTCGGGCTGACCCAGGGCTCGGCGTGGAAGACGCTCGCGGCGATGATGGCCGGGTTCCTGATGGCCTGCGTCGGCCTGGACACGGTCACCGGGCAGCTTCGCCTCACCTTCGGCTCGACGGAACTGCTGCGCGGGATCGACTTCCTGGTCGCGGTGATCGGCCTTTTCGGCATCAGCGAGATCATGATCGCGATGGAGGAAGGCCTCGCCTTCCGCGGCGCCACGGCGCGGATCGACCCGAAGGTGGTCTCGCAGGTGTGGAAGGCGCTGCCGCGCCACTGGGCGATCGCGCTCCGCTCCTGCGTGATCGGGTGCTGGATGGGGGTGACGCCGGCCGGGGCGACGCCGGCCTCGTTCATGTCCTACGGCATGGCGCGCCGGCTTTCGAAGGACGGACCCACGTTCGGCACCGGCCGGATCGAGGGCGTGATCGCGCCCGAAGTCGCGAACAACGCCGCCGGTGTGGCCGCGCTGCTGCCCATGCTCGCCCTCGGCGTGCCAGGCTCGCCGACCGCGGCGGTGCTGCTGGGTGGGTTGGTGATGTGGGGGCTCCAGCCCGGGCCGATGCTGTTCATCGAGCAGAAGGAGTTCGTCTGGGGCCTCGTCGCCTCGATGTATCTCGGCAATCTGGCGAGCCTCGTTGTGGTGATGGCGCTGGTGCCGTGGTTCGCGGCGATCCTGCGCATTCCCTTCGCGATCATCGCGCCCCTGATCCTGATCGCCTGCGCGATCGGCGCCTTCACGGTGAACAACGCGGCGTTCGACCTCGTGCTGATGCTGGTCTTCGGCGTGGTCGGCTACGTGATGAAGAAGCTCGACTATCCGCTGGCGCCGATGGTGCTGGCGCTGGTGCTGGGGAACCGCACCGAGCAGTCGTTCCGCCAGTCGCTGCTGCTGAGCGACGGCTCGCTCGGCGTGTTCTTCGGCAACTGGCTGGTCGGCTCGATCATGGCGGTCGGGTTCCTGATGCTGTTCTGGCCGATGCTGGGGCGGCTGCGCGCCGCCGTGCTGGCGCGGCTCTCGCGCTGACGTTTCGGCGGCGGCCGAACCGCCCACCCTGCGGGGAGGGTGGCCGGGCGGTCCCATCCGGCCTAGGCTGGCACCATGGATGCCCAGACCCGCACCATCGTCTTCATCAACGCGGCGCATACGCTGACGCACTACGCGCTGCTGATCCTGCCGACCGCCGTGCTGGCGATGGGCGGAGCCTTCCCGGGGCTGGACTACGGTGCGATCGTCACGCTGGGCACGGCGATGTTCGCGATCTACGGGCTCGGCTCGCTGCCGGTGGGGTGGCTGGCGGAGCGCTACGGCGCCCGGGCGATGATGGCCGCGTTCTTCGTCGGCACCGGGGCGGCTCTGGTCGCCTCGGGACTCGCGGTGACGCCGATCACCTTCGCGGTCGCGCTCGGGCTCGTCGGCGCGTTCCTGGCGATCTACCACCCGGTCGGGACGGCGCTGCTGGTGGATGTCGCCGGTCCCGGCGTGGGTCGTGCGATCGGCATCAACGGCGTCTTCGGCAATCTCGGCGTCTCGCTCGCGCCGCTGCTGACGGGCGTCATCGTCGCGGCCTTCGGCTGGCGCGCGGGCTTCGTGCTGCCCGGTGCGGTGTGTCTCGCGATCGGGGTCGCGTATCTGCGCACGCCCGCCTCGGTGACGGCGGCGGCCCGGCGCGAGGGCGCGGTGTTCCCCGACATCCCGCGCGCGACCGCGATCAAGGCGTTCATCGTGTTGACCGCCATCGCGGTGACGAACGGGCTGATGTTCAACGCGATCACCATCCTGCTGCCGAAGCTGCTGGAGGAGCGACTCGCGGGCAGCGCCGATGCGCTTGCCTTCATCGGACTGATCGCCTTCGCGGTGTCGATCTGCGGCGCGGTGACGCAATTCACGGTCGGACGCCTGGCGGACCGGATCAGCCTGCGCGCGCTGTTCCTTGGTCTTGCGGCAAGCCAGATGCCGCTGGTGCTCGGGCTCACGCTGACGACGGGCTGGCTGACCGTGCCATTGGCCGCCGCGACCATCGCGACGATCTTCGGCCAGGTGACGGTGAACGACGCGATGCTCGCGCGCACCGTGCCGCCGGCGCTGCGTGCGCGTGCCTATGCGGTGCGGTTCTTCGTCGGCTTCATCGGCGCGGCAACAGCCTCGCCACTGGTCGGGATGCTGCATGCGCGCACCGGTGACATGCAGGCGGTGCTGTGGACGCTCGCGGTGGTGGGCTTGCTGACGGCCGGCTTCGCCGTGCTGTTCCCGCGCCTGACCACGGCGACGGTGCCGCGGCCCGCGGCGGCGGAGTGAGGAAGATGCGATGACGTTCGATCTGGTGGTGCGCGGCGGCACGGTGGTGACCGCCGCGGAGCAGGTGCGCGCCGATGTCGGCGTGAAGGACGGGCGGATCGTCGCCCTCGCCGAATCGCTGGACGGTGCGGCACGCACCATCGACGCCGGCGGGCTGCTGGTGATGCCGGGCGGCGTGGACACGCATTGCCACATCGAGCAGCTCGAAGCGAACGGCACGGTGCACGAGGACAGTTTCGTCACCGCCTCGCGCAGCGCCTTCGCCGGCGGCACCACCACCGCGATCTGCTTCGCGAGCCAGTTCAAGGGCCATCCGATCGGGCCGACGCTGGACGCCTACCGCCGCCGTGCCCGCGCCGCGCTGATGGACTACAGCTTCCATCAGATCATCACCGACCCGACCGATCAGGTGATCGAGCACGAACTGCCGGCGATCGTGGCGGCAGGCATCCGCAGCTTCAAGGTGTTCCTCACCTACGATCCGCTGCACGTGGACGACGCCCAGTATCTGCGCGTGCTCGCGGCCGCACGGAAGCTCGGCGCCTTCGTGACCGTGCATTGCGAGAACTACCAGGCGATCCGGTTCATGACCGAGGCGCTGCTCGCGCGGGGCATGACCGCGCCCAAGTACCACGCCTGGTCGCGCCCGCCGGTGGTGGAACGCGAGGCGACGCATCGGGCGATTGCGCTTGCCGAGCTGCTGGACCAGCCGATCCAGGTGTTCCACGTCTCCTGTGCCGAGGCGGCGGAGGAGATCGCGCGGGCGCAGGCGCGTGGCGTGAAGGTGTGGGGCGAGACCTGCACGCAGTATCTCACGCTCACCGCCCAGCACATGGACCGGCCCGGCTTCGAGGGGGCGAAGTTCATGTGCAGCCCCTCGCCGCGCGACGCGCCGGAGCACGAGCGTGTCTGGGCGATGGTCAAGCGCGGCGTGCTGGACGTGATCAGCTCCGATCACTGCGGTTACTCCTACGAAGGGAGCGCCGGCAAGGGCCAGAACGGGCGCGATGCAACCTTCCGCGACATCCCGAACGGTATCCCCGGCCTCGCCGCGCGGCTGCCGATCGTGTTCAGCGAAGGGGTGTCGAAGGGGCGCATCACGCCCTCCAAGTTCGTCGCCCTGACCGCGACCAACCCGGCGCGCCTGTTCGGGCTCGCCCCGCGCAAGGGCTCGATCGCGGTCGGCGCCGATGCCGATCTCGCGCTCTGGGACCCGACCAAACGCGTGACGATCACCAACGCGCTGATGCAGCACGCGATCGACTACACGCCCTACGAGGGGCTTGAGGTCACCGGCTGGCCGGTCGCGACGATCCGCCGCGGCGAGGTGGTGATGCAGGACGGGCGCGTGCAGGCCGAGGAGAGGTCGGGGAGAGGTCGGGGAGGTTCCTGCCACGCGGCCCCTATGCGCTGACTCAGGGACGCGGCGTGTTCGCCAACGGGTTCGATCCGGTCGGTTGACGGGAGCGCGGCGCCGTCCCTAGGCTTCACGCCGAAGCGAAGGGGGAGAACGTCGTGGCGCGCAGCTACCTGAAGCGGGCCGAGCCGCGCACACCGGCCGATCGGCGCGCGCTCGAGGATCGGGTGCGCGAGATTCTCGACGACATTGCCGCCAACCGCGACGACGCCGTGCGCCGCTACGCCCGCCAGTTCGACAAGTGGCAGAGCGCCACGTTCCGCGTCGCCGACGACACGATCCGCGCGGTCGAGCGCGCGCTGCCCGAGACCTTCAAGGAGGATTTCGCCTACGCGCACGCGAAGGTCACGGGATTCGCGCAGGCCCAACGCGAGTCCATCCAGGAATTCGAGACCGAGATCGAACCGGGCATCACGCTCGGCCAGAAGCTGATCCCGGTGGCGAAGGTCGGCTGCTACATCCCCGGCGGCAAGTATCCGCTGATCTCGGCCGCGATCATGTCGGTGGCGACCGCGCGCGTCGCCGGCGTGGGCCACATCATCGGCGCCGCCCCGCCGCGCGACGCGGACGGCATCTATCCGCAGACGCTCTACGCGCTGCACAAGTCCGGCGCGGACGAAATCTACTGCATCGGCGGCGTGCAGGCGCTCGCCGCGATGGCCTATGGCTGCGTCGGCATGACCCCGCGGGATCTCATCACCGGCCCCGGCAACGCGTTCGTCGCCGAGGCGAAGCGGCAGCTCTTCGGCACGGTCGGCATCGACCTGCTCGCCGGCCCCACCGAGATCCTGGTGATCGCCGACGAGACCGCCGATCCCGCACTGGTCGCGACCGACCTGCTGGGACAGGCCGAGCACGGGCCCGACAGCCCGGCCTAGCTGGTCACCACGTCGCGCCGTTTCGGAGAGCAGGTGCTGGCTGAGATCGCGCTGCAACTGAAGACGCTGCCGACCGCAGCGATCGCCGGCAAGGCGTGGGAGGCGCTCGGCGAGATCATCGTCGTCGACAGCGACGAGGAGGCGGTCGCGGTCAGCGACGAGTACGCCCCCGAGCACCTCGAAGTGCAGACCGCGCGCGACGACTGGTACCTGGCGAAGCTGACCAACTACGGCAGCCTGTTCGTCGGCGAGCAATCGACCGTCGCCTATGGCGACAAGGGGGTCGGCACCAACCACACCCTGCCGACCGGGCGCGCCGCGCGCTACACGGGCGGGCTCTGGGTCGGCAAGTTCATCAAGACCGTGACGTGGCAGCGCCTCTCCGACGATGCCTCGCGCCGGATCGCGCCGATCATGGGCCGCATCTGCCACGAGGAGGGTATGCTGGCGCACGAGAAGACGGCCGATGTGCGCTTCGCCCGCTACGCGCCGAAGAACGTATAACGCAACGACGGGCCGGAGCCCGCGACCGAGGAGGAAACCATGACCACAACGTCACGCCTGTCCGCGACCCGCCGCCGCCTGCTGCAAGGTGCGGGCGGCGCCGCCCTTGCCGCCGGGCTCGCCGCCCCCGCGATCGCGCAAAGCGCACCCCGCGTCGCCCGCGTCTGGGGCGAGCCCGGCCCCTATGGCGGCGTGTTCGTGCAGGGCATGAACGAATGGGCGCAGCGCAACAACGCCAATGTCCGCTTCGAGGTGGAGCAGATCCCCTGGGATGGCGTCACCGTGAAGCTCACCACCGATCTCGCCGCGCGCCGCCCGCCCGCGCTGATCAGCGTGGAAAGCCCGATCGCCTATCAGCTCGCGGCCGAAGGCCTGCTGGAGCCGGTCGATGACGTGAACACCGCGATCCGCGCCAAGGAACGCCTGGTGGACGGCTTCACGCTCGAGCAGTTCGGAGGCTGGAAGGGCACGAACTACGCCGTGCCGGTGCACCATCAGCCCTGTCTGCTGATCGTGCAGCAGGACATCATCAACGAGCTCGGGCTCGGCAATCCAGCCGAATGGACCTGGGACCGCTTCGCCGACGCGGCGAAGGCGATCTCGGAGAAGAAGCCCGGCATGGCGGGCTACACGATGGCGCTCGGGCGCAATCTCTGCGCCGACTACCACATCACCCAGCTGATCTGGCAGGCGGGCGGCATGACCTGGGATCCGACAGCCGGGTTCCGCACCGTGTTCGACAGCCCCGCGACCGTCGAGGCGTTCGAGTTCATCAGGCGCATCAACGCCTACATGCCGCGCGCGGCCGTGGAATTCAGCTTCCTTCAGGTCGTCGACCAGCACGTCACCGGGCGCACCGGCATGTCGGCCTATTGGGGCCGCACCATGGGCCGCGCGGCGGAGGAGGCGCCGGCCATCTTCCAGAACATGGAGTACTACCTGAACCCCGCCCATCCGCGCACCGGCGGGCGGTGGTCCTGGACCGACATCAATGGCTGGATCATCCCCGCGCGCGACAACCCCTTCATCCGCGAGACCAAGGAGGCCGTCGCCTACGTCTCGAACAGCGTCGACTGGATGGTGCGCTACAGCCAGAGCCTGATGCCCAACGTGGGCCCGGTGTTCAAGGACGTCGCGAGCGCGCCGGCGATGCTCGCGCATCCGTTCTATCAGACCAAGAAGCGCAGCCTTGGGGTGATCTTCGAGCAGTCCGTCCCGCATGCCTGCAACACGGGGCTGGAGCTGAAGAAGGGCGTCAATCCGCTGGCCGGCTTCGCGCATGGCCGCTCCGTCTGGGCGCAGGCGGTGCAGCGGATGATCCTGAACAACGAGGCGCCCAAGGCCGCGGTCGAGTGGGGCCATCGCCAATTCGAATCGATCCGGCGTGACAACCAGCGCCTGCTCGCCGGCTGAGGGAGGCGCGGGGGCGGACCTGTTCCGCCCCCGCCGGTGTCTCGCGTGATGCGGTACCGCCTGTCCGACCGTCAGGTCGGCATCCTGTTCATGCTGCCCTTCCTGGTCACCGCCGCGGCGTTCATCGTCTGGCCGGTGGCGGAGGCGATCCGGCTCGCCTTCTACCAGTACAACCCGCTGCGCCCGGATGATCTGTTCTGGGTCGGTCTCGACAATTTCGAACGCATCCTCGACGACCCGCTGTTCTGGGAGAGCTTCCACCAGGCGCTGGTCTGGACCGGCTGGTCGATCCTGTTCCAGACCGTGCTCGGCGTGGGGCTGGCGATGCTCCTGCACACCGCGCTGCCGGGCATTGCGGTGTTCCGCGGCCTGCTGCTGTTCCCCTACATCGTGCCGACCGTGGTGATTGCGCTGAACTGGCGCTGGATCTTCAACTCCGAGATCGGGATCGTTAATCACGCGCTGCTGCGGCTCGGTCTGATCTCGGAGAACATCGCCTGGCTGGCCACCCCCGACATGGCGATGGCCTCCGCGATCCTGCTGAACGTGTGGAAATACACGCCCTTCGTGATCATCTGCGTGCTCGCCCGGCTCCAGACAATCCCGACCGAACTCTACGACGCCGCGAAGGTGGACGGTGCGGGGGCGATGCGGCGCTTCCTCGACATCACGTTGCCGATGCTGAAGGAGGTGCTGGTGGTGGTGATCGTGTTCCGCACGATCTGGACCTTCAACAAGTTCGAGGAGATCTATCTGCTCACCCGTGGCGGGCCCGGCACCTCGACCTTCAATCTCGCCGTCTACGCGTTCGAGGAGGGGATGGCCAATCTGCGCCTCGGCGTGGCGGCGGCGACGGGCGTGATCATGATCGTGCTGCTGCTGGTCGGCACGATCGTCTATGTGCGCGTCTCGGGCTTCGGACGCGAGGAGAAGCCGGTATGACGGCGAAGGAGGTGGCGGGCCGCATCGCCCTCTACGCGCTGCTCGCCGCGGTGACGTTCCTGGTCTGCTTCCCGCTGATCTGGGCGTTCTTCACGTCGATGAAGCCCAAGGACGAGATCTTCCTCTGGCCGCCCACGCTCTGGCCCGAGACCTGGACGCTCGCGAACTACCGCGCGCTCCTGGAAGGCAAGGATGCCTATTTCCAGGCGGGCGCCGCCTCGGGCACGGCCGTGCCGCCCTCGGCCTTCTTCCTCGACTGGTTCATCAACTCGGTGATCGTCACCATCGGCACCACGATCATCAGCACCGTGGTGTCCACGCTCGCGGCCTATTCGCTCACCCGCTTCCGCTTCCCGGGCCAGCGTTCGGTGCCCTACCTCGCGCTGATCGGCTACATGGTGCCCTCGATCATCTTCGTCTTCCCGATGTTCCTGGTCATGGTCGAGCTCCGCCTGACCGACACGCTGCTCTCGCTCATCCTGGGCTATGTCTGCATCACGCTCCCGTTCTGCATGTGGCTGATGTGGGCGTTCTTCCGCGGTGTGCCGATCGAGATCGAGGAGGCGGCGCTGGTGGATGGCGCCTCGCGGCTGCGCGTGTTCTGGGAGATCGTGCTGCCGACCGCGTGGCCGGGGATCGTCGCCGCGGCGATCTTCACCCTGATCGTCTCGTGGAACGACTACCTGTTCGGGCGCGTGTTCATGAACTCGATGGAGAACCTGCCGCTGACCGTGGGCGTGATGCACTTCTTCGACGGCACGCATGTGGACTGGGGCCTGATGATGGCCTCCTCGGTGCTGATGACGGTGCCGATGGCGCTGCTGTTCATGGCCTTGCAGCGGCATCTGGTGGCGGGATTCGGCGCCGGCGCGGTGAAGGGCTGAAGGCGATGGATGTCCGGCTCGAACGCCTCTCGAAATCCTTCGGCACGAACCTGGTGCTGAAGTCGCTCGACCTCACCTTCCCCGAACGCAAGTTCGTCACGCTGCTCGGCCCCTCGGGCTGCGGCAAGACCACGCTGCTCCGGCTGATCGCCGGGCTCGAACGCGCCTCGGAAGGCCAGATCTTCTTCGGTGAAAGGCGCGTCGACCACCTCACGCCGGGTGACCGCAACATCGCCATGGTGTTCCAGTCCTACGCGCTCTACCCGACCATGGATGTCGCGGCGAACATCGGCTACGGGCTGAAGGTGCGCGGCATTCCCCGACCGGAGCGGACCGAGAAGGTCGGCGTGGTCGCGCGCGTGCTGGAGATCGCGCACCTGCTCGCGCGCAAGCCCCGCGCACTCTCGGGCGGGCAGCGCCAGCGCGTCGCCCTCGGGCGGGCCATGGCGCGCAAGCCCGACATCTTCCTGATGGACGAGCCGCTCTCGAATCTCGACGCCAAGCTGCGCGCGACCATGCGGGGCGAGCTGAAGCGCTTCCATCTCGATCTGGAGACGACCTCGATCTACGTTACCCATGACCAGCTCGAGGCGATGACGATGTCGGACCTCGTCGCGGTGATGGATCAGGGGATCGTGCAGCAATACGCGACCCCGGAGGAGGTCTATGACCGCCCCGCCAACCTGTTCGTCGCGGGCTTCATCGGCAGCCCGCCGATGAACTTCGCGGAAGTGGAACTCGCGACCGAGGCGGATGCACCGGTGCTGCGGCTCGCCGGCCGCACGATCCCGGCCCCCGCGCAGTTCGACCTCACCGCCGCGCCGAACCGCCTCGTGCTCGGCATCCGGCCACAGGATGTGCGCATCGCCGCGGCCGGCGATCCGCGCGCGATCCCGGGCACGGTCTGGATGACCGAACTGATCGGCTCGGAGCGGCTGATCGAGGTCGAGATCGCGCCCAAGCTCCGCATCACCGCCGAGGTGAAGAGCGAGATCCGCGCCGAGCTGAACGCGCCGGCTGCGGTGGCGTTCGACGCGGCGAAGCTGCATCTGTTCGATCCGCAGACCGGACGCGCGCTGCCCCGGCGCGCCTGATCATCGCGACGCGGCGGTGGTCGCCGAAATGCCGGTCAGCCGCTCCAGCACCGCGAACAGCGCGTCCGGATCGACCGGCTTGGTCAGGAATCCATCCATCCCCGCACTCAGGCAGCGGTCGCGGTCGGAGGGCAGGGCAAAGGCGGTCACCGCGACGATCGGCACCAGCCCGGCCGCACCGCCAAGGGTGCGGATCGCCCGGGTGGCCGCGATGCCATCCATCACCGGCATCTGCACGTCCATCAGCACGACGTCGAACGGCCCGTCATGCTCGGCCGCGTGCACGGCGCGCGCGCCGTCCTCCGCGGTCGTGACGCGCCAGCCGGCACGTTCCAGCAGCCGCTGCAACAGGGTCCGGCTGACACTGTTGTCCTCTGCCACCAGCACGCGTCCCTGGCGCGGCAGCGCCGGCGCAGACCGGGCCTTGCCGCCGATGCACACCTCGAGCGCAGCCCGGATCGCCGCGCGGCTCGCGGGCAGCGCAAGCGTGGCATCGGCGCCGTCCGCCCGGTCCGACGCGCCGGCCAGCACGACGCCGCCGACGCCCAGCCGGCGCAGCCCCTGGGCGAGGGCCGCGTCTGCCGCCGCGTCACCCGAGGCCGCGAGAATCGCCGCGTCGTAAGGGCGGCGCGACGAGGCCGCGAGCCCGGCGAGCTGCAACGCCTCCTCGGCAGCGGCGGCGGCATCGGCGGCGATCCCATGACGGGCACAGGACGCGGCGAGCGCCTCGCGGCTCGCCGGGCGCGGCTCCGCGATCAGCACCCGGGCGGGAAACGGCGGCGGCCGAGGTGCCGCAGCCTGGCGCGGCAGCGGCAGCGAGACCGTCACGGTCGTGCCGCTGCCGGGCAGGCTCGCGAGCGTGAGCGTGCCCCGCATCAGCCCGACGAGGTCGCGCGCGATCGCGAGTCCAAGACCCGCGCCGGGCCGGCTGCGCGGCCGCGCCGGGTCGGCCTCGGCGAAGCGCTCGAACACGCTCGCCTGACGCGCCGGGGGAATGCCGGGGCCGGTATCGGCGACCACCATGCGCAGGTCCTCAACCCCGTCGATCCGCACGACGACCGATCCGGAAGCGGTATAGCGCACCGCGTTGGCGACCAGATTGGCGAGCACCTGGTGCACGCGGCCGGGGTCGCCGCGCCGCGGCTCGGTGGTCCCTTCGCCGAGCACCAGTGCAAGCTCGATCCTCTTCGCCCTGGCCTCCTCGGCGAAGGCCCCGACCACCATCTCGCCGAGCGCGGCCGGCTCGAACACGGCCTCCTTCAGAGTCAGCGTGCCGGTCTCGAGCTCGGCGGCATCGAGCAGCGCCTCGATCATCGCGGTCAGATCGCGCGCGCAGTCGCGCACCGTCTCGGCCTGCTCGCGCTGCTGGGCGGTGAGGCCGCTCTCCAGCAGCAACCGGTTCATCCCCAGCACACCGTTCAGCGGCGTGCGCAGCTCGTGGCTGATGCTGGCGAGGAAGTCGCTCTTCGCGCGGTTGGCGCGCTCGGCCTCGGTGCGCGCGGTGTCCAGCTCGGCCACCTTGGCGGCGAGGTCCTGGGCCTGACGCGCGATGATGGCGCGGGCCTCATCGGCGCCGGCGAGCGCGCGCGCCATCAGCACCGAAACCAGACCGAGTGTCAGGAACAGCCCTGTGGCGGCCGCGATCTCGGCGCGCGAGGCCTCCCAGAACGCCGCATCGATGGCGCGCGGGTCGATGCCGACCGTGACGGCGGTGCCTAGAAAACCGGTGGGGATCGCCACGAGATCGCGTGTCACACCGTCGCTGTGCGGCACGGCGTTGATCCGGCCGGCGACACCCAGCCGCCCGTCGAGCACCGCGCGCGACACCTGCCCGCCGCCGATGTCCAGCTCGGGCTGGCTGATCAGCACCGAGCCGTCGGCACGCACCAGCCGCACCAAGGGCCGCCAGGGCAGCGCCACCGACCGGAACAGGTCGCGGAAGAACGCATCGTCCAGGGTCGCGACCGCGACACCGTCCAGCACACGCCAGCTCGGCCCCAGCCTTCGGCTCAGCACGAGCACGCGCCGCCCATCGTCCGGGTCGGCGATCGGTCCGGCGAGGTAGGGTCCGCCCGGGGCCGTGAGGTGGTGGCGGAAGAACGGCTCGTCGCGTACCGAGCGCGCCGGCACGCGCAGCTGCGAGGTGACCACCACCCGGCCCTCGGCATCGGCGATGAACACGGTGTTCAGCCAGGGAATGGTCTCGGCGAAATCGACCATCACGCGGCGGATGCCGGGGCGGTTCTGGCCCCACGGATCCCCCGCATCGAGCGTATCGAGCGTGAGCGCGGCGATGCGCAGGTTCTCGCCGACCTGCCGCGCCCAGGCGCGTGCAGCCTGCTCGGCCAGCCCGAACGCCTCGGCGCGCGCGCGATCACGCTGGTCGATGAGGGCGAAGCCGATGAAGGCGCCGAGCGCCACCTGAACGAGCACGAGCGCCGCGAGCAGGCCGGCCCGGCGCGGCGCGCGCGGCCTCGGGGAAGCGATCGGTGCCGGCTCCGGCGCGTCCATCGCTGCGATCGATCCGTCGTCTCCGCTCCCGCCCGACGCCCGGAGCGCAGCGAGGTTACGACAGATGCTGTCGCGGATGCACCCCAGGCCGGCGCAGGTCGCGGCCCCGCCGTCAGGCCTGCGGCAGGATCAACCGGGCGATCGCGGTGTGGTCGGCCGCCGCGCCGAGGTCGGCGGCGGCGGCGCGCCAGCGCCGCGCCATCTCCGCCGCGAGGGGTGCCTCCACGCCGATCGCCTCGGCGAGCGCGCCGGCAGTGGCGAGGTCCTTGGCCATCAGCCCGATCGAGAAGCCCGAGCCGAATCCGCCCGAGAGGATGTGCTGCTTCAGCTTCACCTCGGTCGCGTTGTTGCGCCCGGTCGAAGCGTTCAGCACATCGACCATCGTTGCGGCATCGAGCCCGAACCGCGCGCCCACGGCCACCGCCTCGATCGCCGCGACCAGGCCTGCCGCCGAGACATAGTTGTTGAGCGCCTTCATCGCGTGGCCCGCCCCGGGCGGGCCGCAGCGGAAGATGTGCTTGCCCATGGCCGCGAACAGGGCCTCGGCGCGGTCGATCGCCGCGCCCTCGCCGCCCGCCATGATGGCGAGCGTGCCGTCGATCGCGCGCGACACGCCGCCCGAGACCGGCGCGTCGATCAGCGCGATGCCGCGCGCGGCCAGCGCCGCGTGCAGGGCGCGCGTGCCGAGCGGGTCGGATGAGGACATGTCGATCACCAGGGTCTCCGCCGTCAGGGCGGCGACGACCGCCGGATCCTCCAGCGCGGCCCGCACCGCCTTGCCGTCCGGCAGCATGGTGATGACGGCGGCGGCATCGCGGCACGCTTCGGCGGCCGAGGCGCCGAGCGGAATCCCCGCCGCCGAGGCGGCGACGCGCGCCGGCGGGGCGAGGTCCCAGCCCCGCAGCGTGAAGCCGGCACCGATCAGCCGCGCGGCCATCGGCACGCCCATCTTGCCAAGGCCGATGAAGGCGATGGCGGCGGGCGGCGAGATCATGCCGGCCATGCGTCGAGTCCTCTCCCGGGGATGATCCTGCGCGACGGCTCCCGTCGCGCCGCGGCGGACGGTAGAGGAGCCCCGGCGGCGGCACAACGCCGGCCCGCGTTGACAGCACGACTGCGCTTGTCGAGGAGTCGGCCATGACCCCATCGCCACCAGGCCGGCTTCGGCGGCTTCTGCTCACCACCATCGCCATGATGCTGCCGCTCGTGGTGTTCGGCGCGGTGGCGGAGGTCGTGCTGCGCTTCCTGCCGGTCGCCACGGGGCTGCGCAGCCAGCCGGTGAACGCCGAGACACCGGTGTTCCGCTTCGCCGCCAATCGCGACTTCGTCTGGTCGGTCGGGCCCGATTTCGCGATCGTCAATCGCGGGCGCACCAACAACGCCGGGTATGTCAGCGACATCGACTACGCGCGCGACGACCCGCGACCCCTGCTGGCCGTGATCGGCGACTCCTATGTCGAGGCGTTGATGGTGCCGTGGGGCGAGACCCTTCAGGCGCGGCTCGGCCAAGCGGCGGCACCGGACGCGCGCGTCTACGCATTCGCCGCATCCGGCGCGCCGCTGTCGCAGTATCTCGTCTTCGCCGCCGCGGCCGTCCGCGACTATGGCGCGACGCATCTCGTGATCGTCGTGGTCGGCAACGACTTCGATGAGAGCCTGAGCACCTACAAGCACGGGCCGGGCTTTCACCTGTTCGTGCCGCGCGCGGACGGATCGCTCGAACTCACCCGCTTCGACTTCACGCCGAGCATGCTGCGCAGACTCGTCCAGCAATCTGCGCTCGCCCGCTACGTGATCTTCAACCTCCAGGGCAACCTGGCGGCGGCACGGCTGCGCGACATGCTGCTCGGCGTGGCACGGGCGAACGGCTATGTCGGCAATGTCCGCGCGACGGCCGAGCCCGAACGCATCCGCCTGTCCGAGGCCGCGATCGACCGCTTCCTCGCCCTGCTGCCGGAGATGACCGGGCTCGCGCCAAACCGCGTGCTGCTCGCGCTCGACGGCCGCAGGCCGGAGCTCTACACGCCCGACGGCGTCGCGGCGAGCGAGGGGGCGTATTTCGCCCTGATGCGGCGCAGCCTGATGGCCAAGGCCGCTGCGTCGGGGTTCGGCGTGCTCGACCTCGAACCGGTCTTCGCCGCGGAGCACCGGCGTACCGGCCACCGCTTCGAGTTCGAAACGGACGCGCATTGGAGCGGCGAGGGCCATCGCGTCGCCGCCGAGGCGGTGATGGCGAGCGACCTCTGGCGCGCGTTCCGGGCGAGCGGCCGCGCCGCCCCCCGGAACTGACATGCGCGCCGTTCTCGTCAGATTCCGCGCGCCTTGAACACCTCCTGCGCGACCTTGAACGCATCCAGGCTCGCTGGCACGCCGCAATACACGAACGCCTGGAGGCAGACCTCCTTGATCTCGTCCTTGGTGATGCCGTTCTCGAGCGCGCCGCCGATATGCAGGCGCAGCTCGTTCGGGCGGTTGAGCGCGATCAGCATCGCCATGTTGAGGAAGCTGCGCGTGCGCCGATCCAGCCCCGGGCGGTTCCAGATGATTCCCCAGCAATACTGGGTGGTGAACTCCTGGAACGCGGTCATGAAGTCGTCGGCCTTGGCGATCGAGGACTCGACGTAGTCCTTGCCGAGCACCGCCTTGCGGACCTCGAGCCCCTTGTCGAACAGCGTCTGGTTGAAGAACGGATCCTGCGGCATCGGCTTCTCCCGTGGTGTCGTGGCGCGTGGATGGTCGGGTCGCCGACCGGCCCGGTCAACCCGGCCCGAGGCCAAGCGCTGCGCGGAACCGGGTCGCGAGATAGGCGCCATCGCGCGCCGGCAGCGCCTTGGGCGTGGGCTCGGCGCCGATGATCGCGCGCACCAGCCCCGGCCCCGCGGGCTTCGCAAGCCGCCCGCGCAGCGCCGCGATCGCGCCCATGTCGCGCACGGTCTCGGCCCACGCGAAGCCGCACGCCTCGGCGACGCGCGGCAGGTCGGTGCCGAGGCTGGTGTGGCTCTTCTGCATCCCGGTCTCGCCGAAATGCCCGTTGTCGAGCACCACGATCATCAGGTTTGCCGGCTTCTGCGCGCCGATGGTGGCGAGTGCGCCGAGCCCCATCAGCGCCTCGCCGTCCCCGGTGAGCACCAGGACCGGCCGGTCCGGCTGCGCCAGCGCAAGCCCGAGGCCGATCATCGCCGCCCCGCCCATCGCGCCCCAGAGATAGAAATTGGCGTCGTGGTCGCCCGCGGCGAAAAGGTCGTAGGCCGGCGTGCCGAGCCCGGCCACCACCAGCAGCCCGGCCGGCCGATCGGCCAGCAGCGAACGCACGGCCTCGCGCCGTTCCAGCATCGCGCTCACTTCCACACCTTCCGCCCGATCAGCCGCTGCGAGAGCAGCACCGCCACCGCCTGCGACGCGCCATAGGCGAGGGAAGCCGCGGCATCGACGGTCTCGGCCGCGTCCTCGGCCCGATCCACCCGCTGCACCGCCACCCCCATCGCCTCCAGCACGGTCTCGGTGGCCCGGCTCATTGGCACCTGCCACGGATTGAACTCGGCCCACTCGCCGCGCATCGTCACGAGCGTCAGGAACGGCGCGCCGCAGTTGCGGATCAGGCTCAGCATGTTGATGCAGTTGCCGACGCCGGAGGACTGCATCAGCAGCACCGCGCGTGCGCCGCCCAGCCAAGCGCCGACGCAGCCCGCCACCCCCTCCTCCTCGGTGGTCAACGGCACCGCGCGCATCTTGGGGTGCGCATGGGCGCGCGCGATCAGGGTCGCGTGGCCGGCATCCGGCACGTAGTGCACCTGGCTGACGCCGGCGCCTTCGAGCGCGGCGAACACCTCGTCCTTCCAGGCGGCCGAGGCGGTGTCGGCCGGGACTGCGTGATCCAAGGCGGGTCCTCCCTGCGAGGTGGGCAGCATCGCCGCGCGCGCGGCCTCTGCCAACCCGGGGCGGCGATCGTCATGGACTGATTAGGTATTTTATCCTATAAGGACTGAAGTCCGACGCGGCCCTCCCCGCCCCGCCCGGAACGGAGCCGTCATGCCCGACCGCCTGCTCGCCCCGACCCTCCTGCTCCTCCTGTCCTCCCCCGCCCTTGCCCAGCAGGTGATCGTCGGCGGCACCGCTGCCGCGGCGCCCGAGACCGCCTGGATCGTCGGC
Source organism: Elioraea tepidiphila DSM 17972 (assembly GCF_000378465.1). GTDB lineage: Bacteria > Pseudomonadota > Alphaproteobacteria > Acetobacterales > Acetobacteraceae > Elioraea > Elioraea tepidiphila. The sequence goes on along the minus strand of NZ_KB899921.1, from coordinate 71,774 downwards.
GGCGGGATCGGGCTCGTGCTCGCCCTGCTCGCCACGCTGATCATCCTGCTGCACCGCTCGATCCGCCGCTCGGCCGAATGGTGCGGCGAGCCCCTGCCGGGCGCCAGCGCCGCCGACATCCAGGAGGCGCGGCTCAAGGCCTTCGCGCTGGTCCAGGGCATGCCGCTCGGCGTGCCGGAGGGGACGGTGCGCGCCTGCATCGGCCTGTTCATCATCATCCTCGGCGTGGCGGCGATCGTGTTCCAGCGCCAGCTCGGCCTCGGCACGACCGGCGAGCTCGCCGGGCTGCTCGGCACCGTGCTCGGCTTCTATTTCGGCACCCGATCGACCTCCGGCGACCGCGAGGCCGCGCGCGAGGCGACCCGCACCGCCGCCGAGAAGACCGCCGAGGCCGCGTCCGCCCGCCAGCGCGCCGACGCGGCGCTCGCGCGGGAGGGCGAGATCCGCGCCGAGGCCGCGCGCACGGTCGAGACGGCCTCGCAGGCCCGCGCCGCGCTCGCCAATGCCGAGCGGATCGCCGCGAACGCGCGCACCATCGCCGAGGTGGTCGCCTCGGTGGCCCCCGACCTTCCCCTCGCGCGTACGGCAGCGCGCGTCACCACGCTCGCCGACAGCGCGCTCGCCGTGGTCAGGAGCACCGCTTCGGGCACAGTGGATACGGCGGCGGTCGCCGAGGCGGCGAGCCGCGCCTCGTCGCTGGTCGCCGAGATCAGCGGCAATGATCCGCTGGCGAAGCTGATCTCCACCGCCGCGGGCGGACTCTCGGGCGCACTCAAGGGTGCGACCGGCCTGGTCGCGACGCTCGGCGGTCCGATCGGGCTGGCGGGCGCCGTGCTCATGGGCGCGGTGGGTGCGTTCCGCATCGGCACGGAGCATTATCGCCGCTGGGTCGCGCGCGTGCTCGACCGGCCCTACGGGCTCGATCTCTATCCGGAAGGACTCTCGGACGCGGCCATGGCGCTCGCCGCACTGGAGGTCGCGCCGATCTTCCGCCGCGTCTATGGCCCGACGATCACCGAGCCGCGCGACCTTGCCGCCGCGCGCGCCCTGCTCGCCGCCGCGCTCAGCCCCGAGGCGGCATCGCTCATCCCCGAGGGCAGCGGCGCGCTTCGCCCCGTGCCGATCGGCGATGGGTCAGGCTTCGCGACCACGATCGAGCTCGAGGAAGGCATCCACCAGTTCCGCCGCGCGGTGCTGGAGCGCATCCTCGACCAGACCGACAGCGCCCCTGTCACCGTGCCTCTGCCGACCGGGCCGATCGCCGTGCCGCAGGCGGCACTGCGCGCAGCGGTCGATGCCGCGCGCGAGGACCCGGGCGGGGCGGCCGCCCTCGACCAGCTCGCCATGGCCGGCGCGCAGCTCGCGCGCGAACCGGGCGTGGACATCGCCGATTCGCTCGCCCGCGCCGCCAAGGAAACGACCTGATGCGCCCCGCCCTCGCCCTCGCCCTGCTGCTGGCCGCCTGCGGCACCGCGCGCGACCTCGACCGGCTGAAGGACCTGAACGCGGCCGGCGATCTCGCCGCGATCGCCGCGACCGCGGTCGAGTGCACCGGCCCTGACGATGCCGCCTGCCTGCAGGCGCGCGAGATCAAGGCGAATGCCTGCCTGCGTCTCGGCACGGCCGCGCTCGCCCCGGGCTCGGGCCGCGCGACGGACGCGCCCGCGCATTTCGACTGCGCGATCGCGAATTATCGCGTCGCCCTGATCGCCGGTCCGCAGCCGATTCCGGCCGCCGATCGTTCGCGTCTCGCCGCGGGGTACCTGCTGGCGCTGCGCGAGCGGCGCGACCAGGCGCGCAGCGCCGCCGAGGCGATCCCGCTGAACGGCGCGCTCGCCGAGGAGGCGGCGCGCACCCGCGCGGCCGTGCCGGGCTCCGCGCTCGGCTTCTACTACGGCGCCTCGGCGGCCTATGCGCGCGCGGCACTCGGCCCGGAGACCGCGCTCGCGCGCTGCCCGCCGCTCGGCGAGGCGCATCTGCTGCTGGCGCGCGCGCCCGCGCCGGATGCCGGGCTTGCCCCCGCCCTCGCCGCGCTCGCGCGCGCGGTTGCCGTCGACCGTCGGAGATTCGCATGCGCCTGAACCGTTTCGTCGGCACGCCACGCTACGAGCGCGTGCTGCGCCTGACCCTGCCCTATATGCGCGGCAGCGACGTGCGCGCGGTGCAGGCGCGCCTGATCGAACGCGATCCGGAATTCGCGCGCCTGCTCGGCACCGCGGACGGCCTGTTCGGCCCCGCGACCGAACGCGCCGTGATCGCGTTCCAGCGTCGCCACCGCGACCGCTACGGTCTCGCGGTGGACGGTGTCGTCGGACCGATGACCTGGGGAGCGCTGTTCGCGCCCTCCGAGACCGACGACGACGAGGTGAAGCACATCGCCGCGCTGACCGCGCATGCCGCTTCCACTGCTTCGGTGCTGCGCGATGCCCTGCCGCAGATCACCCGGCCGCATCGCGTGTTCGCCGACAGCGTCGCCTGGGCGCTCACACCCGACGGCGTCGCGATCGACGGCGCGGCCCCGCGCGGCACGCCGGGCGAGCCGCGCACCATTCGCGCGCTGCTCGACCATGGCACGGTCGGGCCGGCGATCCTGCGCGTCGCGGCCGAGGAGGACGTGCCGGTGGAACTCGTGCTCGCGACCATCGCCACCGAATCCGCCGGCGGGCGGCGCACGGTCGAGGAGGCGATCGGCGCGCGGCGGGAGGAGCCCGGCTTCGTGTCCGACGAGGCGACGCCGCACCGCGTCTCGGTCGGGCTCACCCAGACGCTGATCTCGACCGCGCGCGAGGTGATGCGCGATCCGACGATCGGCGATGCCTGGCTGCGCGTGCCCGAGAACGCGATCCGCGCCGGGGTGGGCTACATCCGTCGTCAGGCGCCGCGCACGCGGCTCGACCCGCCCGTGGTCGCCTGCGCCTACAACGCCGGCGATGTCTACTACCAGGGAGGCCCTGCCAATCGCTGGAAGATGCGCCAGTACCCGATCGGCACCGGCGCGCACGCGGATCGTTTCGTCGCCTTCTTCAACGACGCGATGCGCGTGATCCGGAGCGAGCGTGTCGAACCGCGCGGCGCCCCGGCCTTCGCCCTGCTGCTGGAGCGCGTGCCCGCCTGAGTTACGCCGCGATCCCCTGCACCCCCTTGGTGGTGCTGTACTCGAAATGCAGCGCCTGGTCGGGGAACACGCGCGGATGGATCGCGTGCGCGGCCATCGCCGCCTCGCTGAACCCCTGGAGGATCAGCTTCAGCTTGCCCGGATAGGTGGCGATATCGCCGATCGCGAATACGCCCGGGACGTTGGTCGCGCAGGTCGCGGGGTCGATGCGGATGTGGTTACGATCCAGGTTCAGCCCCCACCCGGCGATCGGGCCCAACTCCATGGCGAGACCGAAGAAGCAGAGCAGCGCATCGGCCGGCAGCCTTCGCGTCTCGCCCTTCAGCGTCGCGACCTCCACCGCCGCGAGCGCACCGTCGGTGCCGTGCAGTCCGTGCAGCTGGTACGGCACCACAAGCTCCAGCTTGCCCTCGGCCGCCAGCGCCTCCATGCGCGCGACGCTCTCGGGGGCGGCGCGGAACTTGGGCCGCCGATGCACCACCTGCACCGATGAGGCCACCTCGGCGAGGCTAATGGCCCAGTCGACCGCAGAGTCGCCCCCGCCCGCGATCACCACGCGCCTGCCGCGGAAGTCCTCGCGCCGCTGCACCGCGTAGAACACCGACCGCCCCTCATACGCAGCGATCCCTTCGAGCGGCGGGCGGTTCGGCCCGAACGCGCCGGCGCCGGCGGCAATCACCACCGCCTTGGCGATGATCTCCTCGCCCGCCGAGGTGCCGAGCCGCAGCCTTCCGTCCGGCTCATGCGCGAGACTCACCACCTGCCGGCCGAGCCGGTAGTCCGGACGGAACGGCGCCGCCTGCGCGATCAGCGCCTCGATCAGCCCGGCCGCGCTGATGGCAGGGTGGGCGGGGATGTCGTAGATCGGCTTCTCGGGGTAGAGCGCGATGCACTGCCCGCCGATCGCATCGAGCGCATCCACGACCACGCAGCGCATCCTGAGCATGCCGCATTCGAACACCTGGAACAGGCCCACCGGCCCCGCCCCCACGATGCACACATCGGTCTCGGTCGGCCCGGCCATCCTCGTCTCCTGCGTCACGGCCTGCCATAGATACGCCCCGTCACCCGTCGCGCAAGCGCGCCCGGGCTGGCACAGTGCGCCGGCGGTGCCATGACCGTGACCGAGTCGCGCATACTCGCCCTGTCCGACGAGGCCGCGACCGCGCGCCTCGCGCTCGCGGTCGTGCGGTGCGTCCGGCCGGGTGACGTGATCCTGCTCGCCGGCCCCTACGGCGCCGGCAAGACCGCCTTCGCGCGCGCCTTCCTGCGTGCCGCCACGGGCGACCCCGACCTGATCGTGCCGAGCCCGTCCTTCACCCTGGTGCAGACCTATGCGCTGCCGGATGGCGTCGAGGTCTGGCACTACGACCTTTGGCGCGTCGGGGGCACGGAGGAACTCGCCGAGCTGGGCTGGGACGAGGCGCGCGCGGGCATCGCGCTGGTCGAGTGGCCGGAGCGGCTCGGCGCTCTGACACCGCCGGATGCCCTGACGATCGCGCTCGCGCCTGTGCCGGGCGCGCCGAACGCGCGCGTCGCGACGCTGAGCGGCTGGCCCGACCGGCTCGCCGAGCTTGCGCCATGACGCCGGAGGATTTCCTCGCCGCCCACGGCTTCGGCACCGCCGAGCGCATCCCCCTGCCGGCGGATGCATCCTTCCGCCGCTACGAGCGACTGATCGGCGGGCCGCGTCCTGCGCTGCTGATGCTCTGTCCGCCGTATCGCGAACCGATCGAGCCCTATCTGCGCATCGCCGCGCATCTGCGCGGGCTCGGGCTGTCGGCGCCGCAGGTGTTCTTCGCCGACGAGACGGCGGGACTGGCGCTGATCGAGGATCTCGGCGCGGACACCTTCACCGCCCTGCTCGCGCGCGGGGAGGAGGAGACCGCGCTCTACGTGCTCGCGGCGGAGGCGCTGGCGCATCTGCATCGCCATCCGCCACCCCCCTTCCTGCCGCGCTGGGACGTCGAGGCGATGGCCCAGGCGGCCGCGGCGACGCTGTTCGACTGGTGGTGGCCCGCCACGTTCGGATCTGCGCCGGACGCGGGCGTGCGCACCGCCTTCGCCGAGGCCGCGCGCGCCACACTCGCCCCCTTCGCCGACGACCCGCCGGTGCTGGTGCATCGCGACTTCCACGTGGACAATCTGCTGCGGCTCGACCGTCCCGGCCCGGCCACCTGCGGGTTGCTCGACTTCCAGGATGCCGGCGCCGGCCACCCGGCCTATGACGTGATGAGCCTGCTCGAGGATGCCCGCCGCGACATCGACCCTGCCGTGCGACGCGCCGCCCTCGCGCGCTATCTCGACGCCGCGCGCGTGAGTGACCGCGCGCGCTTCCTCGGCGCTTTCGCCGCGCATGGCGCGCTGCGTCATGCGCGTGTGGCCGCGCTCTGGACCCGGCTCGCGCGGCGCGACGGCAAGCGCCACTACCTGCGCCACGCGCCGCGCACCTGGCGCCTGCTCGACCGTGCTCTCGCCCATCCGGCCTGCGCGCCGCTCGCCGCCTGGTTCGACGATCACATTCCGCGCGAGTTGCGCCGCGCGCCCGAGGAGCACGCGGCATGAGCCTCGTGCCGAAACGCGGGATGGTGCTGGCCGCCGGGCTCGCCACGCGCATGCGCCCGCTCACCGACACCACCGCGAAGCCGCTGCTGCACGTCGCCGGGCGGAGCCTGCTCGACCGCGCGCTCGACCATCTGGCGGAGGCCGGCGTGGAGCGCGTGGTCGTCAATACCCACTGGCACGCGGACGCCGTGCGCGCAGCCCTGGCCACGCGCGACCGGCCGGAAGTGATCGAGAGCCACGAGGAGACGCTGCTGGAAACGGGCGGCGGCGTGGTGCGGGCACTCCCCCATCTCGGCGACGATCCGTTCTATGTCATCAACGGTGACGCCTTCTGGCTCGACGGCGCACGGCCCGCGCTCGCCCGCCTCGCCGATGCCTTCGATCCCGACGCGACCGACGCGGTGCTGCTGGTGCATCGCGCCTCGCACCTGCCCTTCTACGCCGGGCGCGGCGATTTCGCGGTCGATCCCTGGGGACGTGTGCGCAGGCCGAAGGAGAAGGAGATCGTGCCCTATCTCTATGCCGGTGTGCAGCTCGTCTCGCCCGCGCTGTTCGCCGATGCGCCGGAGGGTCCGTTCAGCACCAACATCCTCTGGAACCGCGCGATCGCGGCGGACCGGCTGCGCGCGGTGGTGCATGACGGCATCTGGCTGCATCTCTCCACGCCCGAGGATCTGACCGAGGCCGAGGAGACGCTGCGCGGGCGCGCTTCCGTCTTCGCCTATGCCCGCTGACGCGCTCGCGGCTCCAACCCCGCGCGTCTTCACGATCGCGCCCGACCGGCCGTTCCTCGACGATCTCGCGGTCGGGATCCTGGCGCTCGCGGACGACGACCCTTTGGCGCTCGCGCGTGTCACCGTCCTGCTGCCGACGCGGCGCGCGGGGCGCGGGCTCGCCGATGCGATGCTGCGGCTGACCGGCGGGCGGCCCGCGCTCCTGCCGCGCATCCACCCGATCGGCGACCTGCCGGACGAGGCGCTGGCCCTCTCGGGCGCGCTCGATGCCCCTCCCGCGGTCTCGCCGCTCGCGCGCCGCGCGGCGCTCGCGCGTCTGGTCGCCGCCTTCGAGCCTGAGTTGCCGCTCGACCGTGCCTGGCGACTCGCCGAGGAGCTCGGCGCGCTGTTCGACGAGATGGCAACCGAGGATGTCGATCCGGCGAAGCTGCGCACGCTCGTCCCCGAGCGCTTCGCCGAACACTGGCAGCGCACGCTCAGGTTCCTCGACATCGTCACCGGCGCCTGGCCGGACGAGCTGCGCAATCGCGGCGAAAGCGACCCGGCCGAGCGGCGCGTGCATCTGCTGCGTGCGCAGGCCGAAGCCTGGCGCACGCACCCACCGGACGCCCCGGTGATCGCCGCGGGCAGCACCGGCTCGATCCCCGCGGTCGCGGAGCTGCTCGGCGTGATCGCGGGCCTGCCCAAGGGCGCAGTGGTGCTGCCTGGGCTGGATCAGCGCCTTCCGGATGCGCTGTGGGACCGGCTGCCGGATACCCATCCGCAGGCGGGGCTGGCGCGGCTGCTGCGCGGGCTCGCGATCCCGCGCGAGGCCGTGCGTGCGTGGCCCGCCCGTGCCGAGGCCCCACCGATCCCCGACCGTGCCGATCTCGCCGCCGCGGTCATGGCCCCGCCCGAGGGGCTGGAGGCGTGGCGGCGGCGCGACCCGGATCGCTGGCGCGCGGCGGTGGTCGGGCTAGCGCGCGTCGATGCCGCCGATCCGCACGAGGAGGCGATGGTCGCGGCCCTCGCGGTGCGCCGCGCACTGGAGACGCCGGGGCGCACGGCGGCGGTGGTCACGCCCGACCGGTTCCTCGCCCGCCGCATCGCGACCGAGCTCGGCAGGTTCGGCGTGCGCGCGGACGACTCTGGTGGCGAGCCATTGACCAACACGCCCGCCGGCACCTTCATCCGCCTGCTCGCCGTTGCAGTCGCCGAGCATCTCGCGCCGGTGCCGCTGCTCGCACTTTTGAAGCATCCGCTCGCCGCCGCGGGCGAGCCGCCGTCGCGCTTCCGGCTCGACGCCCGCGCGCTGGAGCGCACCGCGCTGCGCGGGCCGCGCCCTGCCCCGGGGCTCGACGGGCTCGCCGCCGCGATCGAGTCCGCGCGCGGCTTCCCGCCACGCGGGGCCGATTTCGACGCCGCGACACGCTGCCTCGGCCGTATCCGGCCGATCCTGGCGCCCGTGCTTGAGCTCGCCGGACAGCGCTCCGTTCCGCTCGGGGAACTCCTCGAAGCGCATCTCCGCGCGGCCGAGCGTCTCGCCGACACACCCGACACGCCCGGCCCGCTCAGGCTCTGGGCGCGCGAGGACGGCGAGGCGCTGGCGCGCCATCTCGCCGAGCTCGCCTTCGCGGTCGAGACCCTGCCGCCGGTGGCGCCGCGCCAGTTCCCCGCGCTGCTCGAACCGATGCTGGAAGGTCCCGTGGTGCGGCTCCGCCGGGTCGAGGCCGAGCATCCGCGCGTGGCGATCCTCGGCGCGCTGGAGGCGCGGCTGCAACGCGCCGATCTCATCGTGCTCGCCGGACTGAACGAGGGCACATGGCCGGCCGTTGCCGAGCCGGGCCCGTGGCTGTCGCGGCCGATGCGCGAGGACATGGGGCTGCCCTCGCCCGAGCGGCGCATCGGCCAGGCCGCGCACGACGTCGTGCAACTGCTCTGCACCGGCGCCGAGGTGCTGCTGACGCGCAGCCGCCGCGCGGAAGGCGCGCCCACCGTGCCGTCGCGCTGGCTCTCGCGGCTCGCGGCATTCCTGCATGGCCAGTTCGGTGACGAGGCGGAGCGGCTGATCCGCCCGCCCGACGACTTCGCCGCGATCGCGCGCGTGCTCGACGATCCGGGACCGCCGCTGCCGGTGGCGCGCCCGGCGCCGCGCCCGCCGGTCGTCGCGCGGCCGCGCCGGCTCTCGGTCACCGAGATCGCGACCTGGATCGCCGACCCGTACGCGCTCTACGCACGCCGCGTGCTCGGAATCGAGCCGCTCGAACCGCTCGACGACGAGGCGGATGCCGGCGATTTCGGCGACATCGTGCATGGCGGCATCGCCGACGTGCTGCGCGCGACAGGGCTCGCCTGGCCCGCGCCCGATCATGCCGAGCGGATGCTGACCGAGGCGTTGCTGCGGCGGCTCGATCGGCGCGGCGCACGCCCGGCGCAGGCGGCGTTGTGGCGACCGCGGCTCGCGCGCATCGCGCGGTTCGTCGCCCAGACCGAGGCGACGCGACGGGCCAATGCGCCGCTGCGCGCCCTGTTCGCCGAGGTGAAGACCGAGCACGTGATCGGCGGGCTGCCCGGCGGAGCGTTCACGCTGGTGGCGAAGGCGGATCGGATCGAGCAGCGCGACGGCCGGCTCGCGGTGCTCGACTACAAGACCGGCACCGTACCGACCGACAAGCAGGTGACATCGGGCACGCAGCCGCAGCTCACCCTGGAGGCCGCCCTTGCCGCACGCGGCGCATTCAAGGGCATTCCGGCCCTGCCGCCGGGCGAGCTCGCCTACTGGCATCTCTCCGGTGGGTTCAGTCCGGGCGAGATCGAACCGCGCTGCGCCGGCGAGGAGGAGGCCGTGGCCGAAGCGGCCTGGAATGGCCTGCTTCGCCGCCTGCACGCCTTCGACGATCCGGCCACGCCCTACATGGCGCGGCCGCATCCGCGGCTTCAGCTGTTCCGCTCGCCCTACGCGGTGCTCGCGCGCGTGGACGAGTGGTCGGCGGGGCTCGGCGGCGAATGAGCGCGCCCACCCCCGAGCAGCGGCGCGCGGCCGATCCGCGCGCCTCGTCCTGGGTCTCGGCGTCGGCGGGCTCGGGCAAGACGCGGCTGCTGGTCGATCGCGTGCTGCGCTTGATGCTTGCCGGGAACGATCCGGCGCACATCCTCTGCCTGACCTTCACCCGCGCGGCGGCCGCCGAGATGGCGACACGCCTGCAGGCGCGGCTCGGCGACTGGGCGACGCTGCCGGACGAGGCGCTCGATGCCGAGATCGCCGACCTCACGGACGCGCGCCCCGACGCGGCGACGCGCGAGCGCGCCCGCGCCCTGTTCGCGCGCGTGCTCGACCTGCCGGGCGGGATGAAGATCGCGACCATCCACGCCTTCTGCCAGGGCCTGTTGCGCCGCTTCCCGCTGGAGGCGCGTATCCCGCCGCAATTCGCCCTCGTCGAGGAGGCCGAGGCGCAGGGGCTGCTCGAACAGGCGCGCGAGTCCGCGCTCGCCGAGGCGCCGCTGACCGCGTCGGGCGAACAGGCGGTCGCGCGGCTCGCGGCGCTGACCGATCCCGGGCGGCTCGGCGAGGCGATCCGCGCCGTGCTGCCCGCGCGCGGCCGGCCCGGCCTCGCCGCCAGCGGCAACAGCCCCGACGGTGTCGCCGCGGCCCAGCGTCGCGTGCTCGGGCTCGATCTCGACGATACGGAAGACTCCGTGCTCGCGGATGCCTGCGAGCCGCCCGACCCGGCGGCGCTTGCGCGGCTCGCCGAGGCGTGGATCGGCGCGAACGGGGGACAGGTGGAGAGCGGTCACGCCTTGCGCGCCTGGCTCGCCGCCGATCCTGCCGCGCGCAAGGCGCAGTGGGACGACTACCGCGCGCTGTTCCTGACGGCCACCGGCACCGCGCGTGCCGAGAAGACCGTTGCGCCGAAGAAAGTGCAGTCCCTCTGCGCCGACGCCTACGCGATCGCCTCTGCCGAGGCCGAGCGCGTGATCGCGATCGAGCGGCGTCTGCGCGCGGTGCGGCTCGCCGAGGCCTCGGCCGCGCTGGCGCGCATCGGCCTGCCGGTGATCGAGCGCTACCGCGACTCCAAGGAGGCGCGCGCGGCCCTCGACTACGACGACCTGATCGCGGCCGCGCGCCGCCTGCTGGAGACCGACGGCGCGGTGGAGTGGGTGCACTACAAGCTGGATGCGGGCCTCGATCACGTGCTGCTCGACGAGGCGCAGGACACGAACCCGGACCAGTGGGCGGTCGTCGGCGCGCTGACCGAGGAGTTCTTCACCGGGCTCGGCGCGCGGCCGGGGCCGCGCACCATGTTCGCGGTCGGCGACGACAAGCAGTCGATCTACGGCTTCCAGGGCGCCGATCCGCAGGCCTTCGTGGACTGGAAGGCCATCTTCGAGCGCCGCGCCCACGATGCACGCGCGGGCTGGCGGCCGGAGAGCCTGACGCTGTCGTTCCGCTCGGTCGCGCCGGTGCTGGCCCTCACCGATGCGGTGTTCGCGGGCGATGCCGGGCGCGGCGTCTCGCTCGCCGGCGAGACGATCGCGCATCGCGCCGCGCGCGAAGGTCATGCGGGGTCGGTCGAGCTCTGGCCGCTCGTCTCGGGCGCGGATGCGCCCCAGCCGGAGGCCTGGGAACCGGTGACCGAGGCGATCGAACTGCCCGATCCGGCGCAGCGCCTCGCGGTCGCGATCGCGCGGCGCATCAAGTCCTGGATCGGCCGCGAGGACCTGCCGGCGCGCGCGCGTCGGATCCGTGCCGGCGACGTGATGATCCTGGTGCGCCGCCGCGATGCCTTCGTCGCGAAACTCGTGCGCGAGCTGAAGCGCGAGCAGGTGCCCGTTTCGGGTCTGGATCGGCTGACCCTGGCCGAGAGCCTGCCGGTGCAGGACATCCTCGCCCTCTGCCGCGCCGCCGTGCAGCCGGAGGACGATCTCGCGCTCGCCGAGGTGCTGCGCGGGCCGTTCTGCGACGTCGATGAGGACAGCCTGTTCGCGCTCGCGCGCGACCGCGACGATGTCGCGCGGCTGCGCCCCTCCACGCTGTGGTCGGCGCTGCGCGACCGTCGCGCCGAGCGGCGCGAATGGGAAGCGGCCGCATCGCTGATCGAGGAGATCGCCGCGCGCGCCGACTACGACCGGCCCTACGACGTGCTCGCGCATCTGCTCGGCGAACGGCGCGGGCGCTGGCGGCTCCGGCGCCGGCTCGGCCCCGATGCGGCCGATCCGATCGAGGAGCTGCTCGCCCAGGCGCTGCACTACGAGCAGTTGGCGCCCCCCAGCATGCAGGGCTTCATCCACTGGATCGAGCGCAGCGGGCTGGAGGTGAAGCGCGAGCAGGAGGGCGCGGGCGACGCCGTGCGCGTCATGACCGTGCACGCGGCCAAGGGCTTGCAGGCGCCGATCGTGATCCTGCCCGACACGGTGCGCGAGCCGCGCGTGCAGGAGACCGTGCTCTGGGCCGACGATACGGTGCCGGACCGTCCGCACGTGCCGCTCTGGGCGCCGCGGTCGGCGCTGCGCGATCCCGTGTTCGACGATCTGCTCACCGCCGAGCGCGCGCGCCAGGACGCCGAGCACCGGCGCCTGCTCTATGTGGCCCTCACGCGGGCCGAGGACCGGCTGATCGTCTGCGGCTGGTACGGCAAGCAGGGGCCGAGCAACGGCTGCTGGTACCGGCTGGTCGAGGCGGGGTTCCGTGCGCTCCCCGGCGCCGGGCCCTTCGCCTTCGACAGCCGCGCCTGGGCCGGCGAGGCGGGCTGGACCGGCGAGGGCTGGCGGCTGGAGGCGCCGCAGGCGCGCGATCCCGCCCCCGACCGGCGCGAGGCCGAGGCCCCGGCGCCGGTCCGTCCGCCGCTCTGGGCCGAGACCCCGGCCCCCGCCGAGGCGCCCGCGCCGCGCCCGATCCGCCCCTCGCGCGAGGACGGCGAGGAGTCGCCCGCTGCCCCTCCCGTCGCCGCCGGCGACCGCTCCGGGCGGCGCTTCCGGCGCGGCATCATCATCCACGCCCTGCTCCAGCACCTGCCCGATCTGCCGCAAGCCGATCGGCTGCCAGCAGCGCGCCGGTTCCTCGCCGGGCAGGAGGTCACGCCCGAGGAGGCCAAGGCGATCGCGGCCGAGACGCTCGCGATCCTCGACGACCCAGCCTTCGCGCCGCTGTTCACCCCCGGCAGCCTGGCCGAGGCGCCGATCATCGGCCGGATCGGCGCCCGCACGGTGAACGGCACGGTCGATCGGCTCGCGGTCACCGATGCCGCCGTGCTGGTCGCCGACTACAAGACGAACCGCCCGCCGCCCGAGCGGGTGGAGGACGTGGCCCGGCTCTATCTGCGCCAGATGGCGGCCTATCGCGCCGTGCTGCGCGACATCTTCCCCGGCCGGACCGTGCGCTGCGCGCTGGTCTGGACCTACGCCGCCCGGCTGATGCCCCTGCCCGATGCGGTGCTGGATACCCACGCGCCCGATGCAGGGGAGGGCTGAGCGGTCCACCCGCTTGGACGGCCGGCGCCGCGTCACGATATGCTCGCCAGTCGTTCAACTCTCGGGAGCCAGCGCATGAGCGCGAACACCAAGTCCGTCTCCGACCAGAGCTTCGAGACCGACGTGCTGCAGGCCCAGGGTCCGGTGCTCGTGGATTTCTGGGCCGAGTGGTGCGGCCCCTGCAAGGCGATCGCGCCGGCGCTCGAGGAGATCGCGAAGTCCTACGAGGGCAAGCTCACGGTGGCCAAGGTGAACATCGACGAGAACCCGGTCACGCCGAACCGCTTCGCCGTGCGCGGCATCCCGACGCTGATGCTGTTCAAGGGCGGCCAGGCGATCGCCACCAAGGTCGGCGCGGACAGCAAGAGCAACCTCACCGCCTGGGTCGAGCAGAACATCTGACCCGCTGACAGGGGCGCGAGCGGGGGTTTTCCCGCTCCGCCCGCACCGCCACCTCCCGCTCGGTCCATTCATCGGGGAGGTGTTCCATGAAGCCCCTGCTATTCGCCGCCGCCGGCCTGATGCTGGCGGGTCCGCTCGCCGCGCAGGAGGTGGTGCGCACCGAGCGCGCCGCGTTCCGTGTCACGCCGGTGGCACAAGGGCTCGACCACCCCTGGGGCCTCGCCTTCCTGCCGAACGGGCGGATGCTGGTGACCGAACGGCCCGGCCGCGTGCGTCTGGTCGGCCCGGACGGCACCCTCTCCGACCCGCTCGCCGGCCTGCCCGAGACCGTGGCGCGCGGCCAGGGCGGCATGCTCGACGTGATCCTGCACCCCGATTTCGCGCGGAACGGCCTCGTCTATCTCTGCCAGGTGCAGCAGGGCGAGGGCGGGTTCTCCTCGGCGCTGGTGCGCGCGCGCTTCGCCGAGACGCGGTTCGAGGATGTCCGCACCCTGTTCGCCGCCGAGCCGCGCGCGACCAGCGGCCAGCATTTCGGCTGCCGCCTCGCCTTCGGGCCGGATGGGATGATCTACATGGGGCTCGGCGATCGCGGCCGGATGGAGCGGTCGCAGGACCTCGCCGACCACAACGGCTCGCTGCTGCGGCTGACACCGGATGGCCAGGTGCCGCCCGACAACCCGTTCGTCAGCCGCAATGACGCGCGGCCCGAGATCTGGTCCTGGGGCCACCGCAACATCCAGGGGCTCGCGGTGCGGCCGGGCACGGATCAGATCTGGCTGCACGAGCACGGACCGCAGGGCGGCGACGAGGTGAACCTGATCAAGCGCGGCGCGAATTACGGCTGGCCGCGCGCCACCCATGGCGTGCACTACGGCGGCGCGCAGATCACGCCGCACACCTCGCTGCCCGGGATGGAAGACCTGGTGCATGTCTGGACGCCTTCGATCGCGCCCTCGGGGCTCGCGTTCTACGACGGCGACGCCTTCCCCGGCTGGCGCGGCAACATGCTGGTCGGCGCGCTGCGCGGCCGCCACGTCGCGCGGCTGACGCTGGAGGGCGACCGGGTGGTGGCCGAGGAGCGCATCCCCACCTTCGGCGAGCGCATCCGCGATGTGCGCGTCGGGCCGGACGGGCGGGTCTATCTGCTGACCGACAGCAGCCGCGGCGCGATCTGGCGGCTCGACCCGGCATGACGGCGCGGGTCGAGCCCCTTCTGTTCGCCGCCCCCTCGGGCGGTGTGCCGAACAACCCCGACCTGCCGCTGCTCGTGTATCGCGGCGTGCTGGCGGAGGCGGAGCGGTCGGTGGCCGGCTTGCGCGCGCTCGCCGGCGCGCGCGGCTGGCACGGGTTCTGGCAGGGCGGAGTCTATCCGTTCCACCACTTCCATGCCGATGCGCACGAGGCGCTGGGGGTGGTGTCGGGCCGGGCGCGGGTGCAGTTCGGCGGCGAGGGCGGGGCGAAGGTCGAGCTCGCGGCCGGCGATGCGGTGCTGATCCCCGCCGGGGTCGGGCACTGCGCGCTCTGGGGCAGTGCGGATTTCGCGTGTGTCGGCTTCTACCCGCCCGGCGCGGAGCCGGATCTCGCGCGCGACGAGACCCCTCCTGCCGATGCCGCCCTGCGCGTGGCCGCCGTGCCGCTGCCCGCCACCGACCCGCTGTTCGGCGAGGACGGGCCGCTGGTCCGCGCCTGGCGCGCGCGGGTCATTCCGGCGTGAGCGCGCGCTCCCAGGTCTCGGAGATCAGGTCCTTGCCGAAGCTGGTGTGGGGCTCGCGCGCGGTGCAGACGAAGCCGGCGGCCTCGTAGATCCGCCGCGCCGCCACCAGCACGTCATTGGTCCAGAGCGTCATGCGCGCATAGCCGGCGCCGCGCGCGAAGCCGATCGCGTGCTCGACCAGACGCCGGCCGATGCCCAGGCCGCGCGCCTCGGGCTCGACCAGCAGCAGGCGCAGCTTGGCGGTGCGCGCGTCCTGACGCACGACGAACACCGACCCGACCGGCACGCCGTCGCGTTCGGCGATCCAGCCGCCCTCGCGCGCGGGGTCATGGGCGCGCAGGAACGCGGCGACGATCTCGGCGACCAGCGCCTCGAACTCGGCGTTCCAGCCGTACTCCTGCGCATAGAGCCGGCCATGGCTCTCGACCACCCAGCCGCCATCGCCGGGGCCGAGCGGGCGGATCAGCCAGGGCGCGGGCGCGTCGCGGTCGAGCAGGGCCTCGACGGTGCGCATCGCCGCGACCAGCCGGCGGCGGGCGGCGTCCGGCAGGCGCGCAAGCAGGCCGCGCACCTGGCCGCGCGAGGCGGCATCCAGCACGGCGAATTCCTGCCGCCCCGCCTCGGTCAGCCGCAGCGTGGCGCGCCGCCCGTCCTCGGGCACAGGCTCGCGGGCGAGCAGCCCGTCGGTCTCGAAGCGGCGCAGGATGCGGCTGAGATAGCCGGCGTCGAGCCCGAGCCGGCGGGCCAAGTCGGCCGCGCCGAGGTCCGGCGCCTGGGCGAGCTCGTAGAGCACCCGCGCCTCGGTGAGCGGATAGGGGCTGTCGAGCAGCCCCTCGCGCAGCACGCCGAGATGCCGGGTGTAGAAGCGGGTGAAGCGGCGGAAAGCGGCGATCTGGCGGTCGAGCGGGGTGTCGACGGAGTCATCCATGGGGCGCCCCCAAGCCTAGCAAGCAGATCGTTGACTTGGGCAAGTATCTCCGCGCGCGCAGCGTCGCGCAAGGGCCGGGCTCAGCCGTTCTCCCGCAGCACCACGCCGGCGAGGTAGAGGCTGCCGCAGATCAGCACCCGGCCGGGGCGATCGCCGGACGCGACGATCGCGGCCAGCGCGTCCGCCACGCGCGGGCCGATCCGCGCCACCCCGCCCGAGGCGGCGACGATCGCCTCGGGCGCCTGCGCGAGATGCTGATCGGGCTCCGCCACCGCCCAGAAGCTCGCCGCATGCGGCAGGATCGGCGCGAGGAACCCCTCGGTGCCCTTCCCCTTCTTCATGCCGACGATCACGTGCCAGGGCCGGTCCGTCACCGTCGCGAGATGAGCGCCCAGCGCGCGCCCGGCATCCGGGTTGTGCCCGCCATCGAGGATCAGCGACCAGCCGGGCGGCAGCATCGCGACGAGCGGGCCGCGCGTCAGAGGCTGCAGCCGCGCCGGCCATTCCGCGCGCGCGAGCCCCGCGCCGATCGCCTCCGCACCGATGCGCGGATCGTTCCAGGCACGCATCGCCGCGACCGCGATCCCGGCATTGTCGTGCTGATGCAGCCCCGCGAGCGACGGCGGAGGGAGATCGAGCGTGCCGGCGCGGTCCGTGTAGCGCAGCCCGGCGCCCGCAGGCGCGATCGTCCAGTCGCGGTCGCGCGCGGCGAGCGGCGCGCCGACCTCGTCCGCGCGGGCCGCGATCACGCCGAGTGCGCGCGGATCCTGCGCACCGGTCACGGCCGGCACGCCCGGCTTGAGGATGCCCGCCTTCTCGAACGCGATCGCCTCGATCGTGCCGCCGAGGAAGTCCATGTGATCCATCGAGACGGAACTGATCGCGCAGGCGGCCGGCCGCGCGATCACATTGGTCGCGTCGAGCCGCCCGCCGAGCCCGACCTCGAGCACCAGCAGGTCGGCGGGAATGTCGGCGAACAGCAGGAAGGCGGCGGCGGTCGCGATCTCGAACACGGTGATCGGATCCTCGCCGTTCGCCTGCTCGCACGCCTCCAGCGCCGCCGTCAGCGCGGCGTCGTCCACCAGCCGTCCGGCGAGCCTGATGCGCTCATGGAACGTCACCAGATGCGGCGAGGTGTAGACATGCACGCGCAGCCCCGCCGCCTCGCCGATCGCGCGCAGGAACGCGCAGACCGAGCCCTTGCCGTTCGTGCCCGCGACATGGATCACCGGCGGCAGGCGGGTCTCGGGATGACCCAGCCGCGCGAGCAGGCGTTCGATCCGGCCCAGGCTCAGGTCGATCAGCTTCGGATGCAGCCGCGCGAGGCGCTGCATCACCGTCTCGGCGGCGGTCATGGGCGTGGCGTCAGGGGGCGGGCGGTGCGGGAATCTGGATCACCTCGGCGACGGGCCGTTCCGCATCGATCCGGCGCGCATCGCCGAGCAGACCGAGCAGCCGCGCGAGGATCGCCTTCAGCTCGCCCCGCTTGACCACGAGATCGACCATGCCGTGCTCGTGCAGGTATTCCGCGCGCTGGAACCCGTCGGGCAGTTTCTCGCGCACCGTCTGCTCGATCACGCGCGCGCCCGCGAAGCCGATCAGGGCGCCGGGCTCGGCGAGGTGGATGTCGCCCAGCATCGCGAAGGAGGCGGTGACACCGCCCGTGGTCGGGTCGGTCAGCACGACGAGATAGGGAAGTCCCGCGTCCTTCACCATGCGCACGGCGAGCACGGTGCGCGGCATCTGCATCAGGCTGATCGCGCCCTCCTGCATGCGCGCCCCGCCCGAGGCGGTAAAGACGACGAGGGCCGCCTCCTGGAGCACCGCGAGCCGCGCGGCGGCGAGGATCGCCTCGCCCACGGCCGCGCCCATCGAGCCGCCCATGAAGTCGAAGGCGAAGGCGGCGACCACCGATCTCTGCCCGCCGATCGTGCCGTGCGCGACCAGCATCGCATCCTCGAGCCCGGTCTCGCTGCGCGCGGCCTTCAGACGGTCGGTGTAGCGCTTCTGGTCGCGGAAATGCAGCGGATCGGCCGGTACCTTGGGCAGTTCGATCACCGCGTAGCCTTCGTCGAGCACCGAGGCCAGGCGCTCGCCCGCGGGCAGGCGCATGTGATGGCCGCAGTTCTGGCAGACGCGCAGGAACTTCTTCAGGTCCTCGTGGAAGATCATCTGCTGGCAGGAGGGGCAGGTGTGCCAGAGATTGTCCGGCACCGGCTTCTGGCCGAGCAGGGTGCGGATCTTCGGCCGCACATAGTTGGTGAGCCAGTTCATCGAGGGACCTTCAGTCCAGCCCGTTCACGCGAGCGACATCACGCGGCGCGGCCGACCCGCGCGCCGCGCACGCCGGCGGCGAGTGCGCGCACCTGATCCAGCACCGTCTCGATCGTGCCGGGCTTCAGTCTGCCCGCCTCGTCGAGATTCGCCGCCATGGTGTCGATCAGCGCGCTCGCGACAACCGCCGCATCGGCATGACGCGCGACCGCGGCCGCGTGCTCGGGCGTGCGCACGCCGAAGCCTACGGCGACCGGCAGGTCGGTCGCCGCGCGCACGCGCGGGATCGCCTCGCGAAGATGCTCCTCGGTCGCGGTGCGCGTGCCGGTGATGCCGGTGATCGAGACGTAGTAGACGAACCCGCTCGCGCCCTGGAGCACCACCTTCAACCGCTCCGCGTGGGTGGTGGGTGCAACCAGGCGGATCAGGTCGAGCTTGGTCCTGCCCGCGGGCACGGCCAGTTCCTCGGCCTCCTCGGGCGGCAGATCGACCACGATCAGCCCGTCCACGCCGGCGGACGCCGCATCGTCGCAGAACCGTTCGACGCCGTAGGACAGGATCGGGTTGTAGTAGCCCATCAGCACGATCGGCGTGGCATCGTCCTTCCTGCGGAACCCGCGCACGATGTCGAGCGTCACGCCGAGCGTCGCGCCCCCCTTCAGCCCGCGCTGGCCCGCGCGCTGCACGGTCGGGCCGTCCGCCATCGGATCGGTGAACGGCATGCCGATCTCGATCAGATCGGCCCCCGCGCCGGGGAAGCCGGCGAGCAGCGCCTCGGTGGTCGCGCGATCGGGATCGCAGGCTTCCACGAACGGAATGAGCCCCGCGCGGCCTTCGCGCTTCAGCGCGGCGAAGCGGGCGGCGATGCGGCTCACAGCTTCACCCCCAGCGCCTCGGCGACCGTGAAGATGTCCTTGTCGCCGCGGCCGCAGAGATTCATCAGGATGATCGCGTCCCTGTCCATCGCCGGGGCCATCTTCATGACCTGCGCCAGCGCGTGCGCGGGTTCGAGGGCCGGAATGATTCCCTCCGTGCGCGTGCAGAGCTGGAACGCCTCCAGCGCTTCCGTGTCCGTCACCGCGACGTATTCGACACGGCCGAGCTCGTGCAGCCAGGAATGCTCCGGCCCGACGCCGGGATAGTCGAGCCCGGCGCTGATCGAGTGCGCCTCCAGGATCTGGCCGTGCTCGTCCTGCAGCAGGTAGGTGCGGTTGCCGTGCAGCACGCCGGGCCGCCCGCGCGAGAGGCTCGCCGCGTGCTGGCCGGAGTCGAGCCCGTGCCCGGCCGCCTCGACGCCGACGAGCCGCACGGACGCGTCGTCGAGGAAGGGATGGAACAGCCCCATCGCGTTCGACCCGCCGCCGATCGCGGCCACGCACACGTCCGGCAGCCGCCCGGCTGCGGCATCGAGCTGCGCCCTCGCCTCGGTGCCGATCACGGACTGGAAGTCGCGCACCATCGCCGGATAGGGGTGCGGCCCGGCGACCGTTCCGATCAGATAATAGGTGTCGGCGACATTCGCGACCCAGTCGCGCAGCGCCTCGTTCATTGCGTCCTTCAGCGTCGCGGCACCCGAGATCACCGGCTTCACCTCGGCGCCGAGCAGCTTCATGCGGAACACGTTGGGCGACTGCCGCGCGACATCGGTCGCCCCCATGTAGATCGTGCAGGGCAGGCCGAACAGCGCGCAGACGGTCGCGGTCGCGACACCGTGCTGGCCCGCGCCGGTCTCGGCGATGATGCGGGTCTTGCCCATGCGCCGCGCGAGCAGGATCTGGCCGATGCAGTTGTTGATCTTGTGCGCGCCGGTGTGGTTGAGCTCGTCGCGCTTGAACCACACCTGCGCCCCGCCGAGCTGAGCGGTCAGGCGCTCGGCGAACCAGAGGGGGGAGGGGCGGCCGACATAGTGGGTCAGCAGGCGGCGGAACTCGGCGTCGAACGCCGGATCGCGCTTCGCGTCCTCGTAGGCGCGCTCGACCTCGAGGATCAGCGGCATCAGCGTCTCGGCGACGTAGCGGCCGCCGAAGATGCCGAAATGGCCCCGCTCGTCGGGGCCGGTCCGCAAGGAATTGGGCAACGGCTTGTTCAAGAGGCGGCCTCCCGTCCGGAAGACGGCCTCTTAGCGGAACCCTGTGTCAGGGCCTAGGGGGCAGCGCCCCCGCGCCGGGCGGGGGCGCCACGCGGCACATCAGCTGCCCTGGGCCGCGCGCAGTGCCGCCAGGCCCGCACCGCCGTTCCGGCCGCCGAGCCGCGTCGCGGTCGCGCGCTCGAAGCTGCCGCCCGCCTCGCCGGTCATCGCCCGCGGCTCGCCGCCGCCGGGTTCCACCGTCGCGGCACGCGCCTCGAACGCGCCGCCGGCCTCGCCCGTCACACCGGCCGGCCAGCCGCCGCCATAGATCGGCGCCACCGGGGCGTGCTCGTCCTGCACCTCCTGTCCGGCATTGCCTCCGAGCTCCCAGTCGCCGGCCGGATTGGCCGCACGGGCCGGAAGTGCGCCGCTGCCGAGCGCGAGCGCGCCCAGCAAGGCCGGCATCGTCTTCGTCATGGGATCACTCTCTCGATGGAGAGGAACCTCTGCGGAGCGGTCCGCGAGGAACGCGGCGGGATCGCCGCATCGGATGGCGAACGCTACCGCGCGGGCGCTCGCCCGACCAATGCGGGTGGACGATTCCGGCCATTGAGTCTCGACATGGAACAATCGCGTGATCGATACCCCCTCACGCGGCTGCGACACCCCCGCCCGGCGCGCAACCGGGCGGGGATGCGGCGAAGGCGGTCAGCCCCGCGACCCGGCGATCAGCCCGGCGAGCGGGTTCTGCGCGCCGCCCCGTCCACCGAGACGCACCGCGCGGTCCCGCGCGAAGCCGCCGTCGGCCTCGCCGGCGACCGTCATGGCGTGGCCGCCGCCATAGGCCGGCACGGCGAGACGCGCATCGAATGCGCCACCGGCCTCGCCGGTCGCGCCGTCGGCCCAGCCGCCGCTCAGGGTCGGCCCCGGCACCGAGGAGGGGAGGCCCTCGCTCGCATGGGACTGCAGGGTGACGCCGCCGATCGCGAGGGCGGAAAGGAACGCGAGGGTGATCCTGGTCATGGTTCGGTCTCCTTCAGAGGAACGGCGCGCCATCGCGCCGTCGTCCTGCACGCAAAATGACGTTGCGCGCTTTCCGCGACGATCTCCGGGATTTGCAGAAGCTTTCCTGATCTTGCCGCGCGGGTATCGCCCGAGGAGGTCCCGCCGCTCGCAGCAGGCAGGGGCGTGACGCCAGGCGCACCGTCAACCGGTGCCATGCCGCGTCGATTCGATACGGAACCGAGGGCGGCGTCGCGGGACACGCGGCCGCCGGCCGGGAGGCGCAAGCCCCTCGCCCGGATGACCCGGGCGAGGGTACCGCGCGCCGCGTCAGCCCTGCTGGGCGGCGATCAGCGCCGCGAGCACGCGGGCGGCGTCATCCTGCACGCCGAGGCGCACGGCGAGATCGCGCGAGAAGCTGCCGCCCGCCTCGCCGGTCACGGTCACAGGCTGGCCGCTGCCGTAGAGCGGGGTCGCATAGCGCGCGTCGAAGGAGCCGCCGGCCTCCCCGGTGACGTGGCTGGACCAGCCGCCGCTGAAGCTCAGGTTGGCCGCCGGCCCCGGCACGCCCTCGCTGGCATGCGCGTGGATCCCGCCGAACACGATGTCGGAAGCATGCGCCGGCAAGGTGACGCCGCCGATCGCCAGGGCGGAGAGGAGGGCAACGGTGGTCGTCTTCATGGCATCGTCCTTTTGCTGGAGGCGCCTCGACGGGCTCTGCCGCGAGGGATGCGGCGACCGTGCCGCATCGGATGAACCGCAGATTCGGATCCCCTCCCGCGACGGCCAACGCGTCGTGTGGATGGGATTCATCGGTCAGACAGATGTAAAAATAGCGTTTCCCATATTTCTGACCGATTTCTGATCTGGCCTGCGGGGTTGTGAGCCCGTCGCCGCCTTGCGCACGCACGATCGACCACCGAGTCGGGTGCTGGCCCACCAGCGCCGAGAGACGGTGGAGACGGGCAATGACACATCCCGCGCCGCCCGCCGGCGAACCGCCACTCCCCGCCCTACTGCCGCGCGACCGCGGCCATCACTTCGTGCTCTACAGTGATGCCTGTTCCGGCGTTCCCGGCGCCTTGCACACAGCTCGACGAGGCCGTGGACGAGGTGTTTGCCGGCACGAGCCCGACGGTCGCGGCCGCGTGGACCTGACGCTCAGGCGAGCAGGTGGCGGCGCACCTCGGCGCGCAGGATCGCATCCGAGCGCGCACGGCTCTCGGGGCAGCCGCCACCGGCGACACCGAGGCAGCGGCATTGCCCGACCGCGCGCCGGCGTCCTTCGAGGTCATGCGCGTCCCACTCGATGCCGCTCGAGACCTCGCGCCAGCGCCCGGGCGCGATCTCGACGAAGCGGCACTTCGCGTAGGTGACGCCCGCGGGATGGGACCAGCGGCCCGCGCCCGAGTCCCAGCCATGCATCGCGCCCGGCAGGCCATACATCTCGACCGGCGAGCCACCCGCGCGCAGCGCCACGCCGAGTTCGAAACAGGGCTCGTGGCCGGTGTAGCTGTCGGCGAGCCCGACGATCAGCACGATCGGCGTGCCGGTGGTGGTCATGTCGTGGTAGCGCGTCTCGCAGCCGGGATAGAGCGCGAGATGCAGCGCGAAGCGGTGCGGCCCGGCGAAGCGGCGGAGTGCCGCGCGCCAGGCCGTGCTGCCGCCCTTCGACACCCCCATCACGCCCGCGCGCGCGGCATCGATGCGCGGATCGGCCGCGAGCACCGCCAGCGCGGCATGGGCATCGCGCGCCATCGTCTCGGAGCTGAGCTGTTCCTGGTCCGTGACGGTGCGGCGGATGCCGCGCGGGCCGAAATGATCGAGCATCGCCACCGCCACGCCCTCGGCGCCGAGCAGCTCGGCGTAGCGGCGATGCCAGCGCAACAGGCCGCCCGAGCCGTGCACGAACAGCATCACCGGCCAGGGTGGCGGCGCGGCGGGTGGATGGAGCGTGCCGGCGAGCGCGAGCCCATCCGCATGCGGCAGGGCGACGACGAGCGGCTCGCCCTGCATCAGGCTCCGCGCGCGGCGGCGATGAAGGCGCGGATCAGTGCCGGGTCCTTCACCCCGCGTGCCCGTTCCACGCCCGAGGACACGTCCACCCCCGGCGCGCCCGAGACCGCGATCGCCTCGGCGACATTCGCGGGCGTGAGCCCGCCGGCGAGCAGCCACGGCACCGGAACATCGAGCCCGCACAGCACGGACCACTCGATCGGCACGGCGTTGCCGCCGGGCCGTGTCGCGCCGGGCGGCGGCTTGGCATCGAACAGCAGCATGTCGGCGACGGCGCCGAAGCGCGCGACCGCGTCCTCGGCCTCCGCGCGCGTCGCCACGCCCACGGCCTTCATCACACGCACGCCGAAGCGCACGCGGATCGCGGCGAGACGTTCGGGCGTCTCATCACCATGCAGCTGCACCACGTCGAGGGACACGGCGCGCAGCACCGTCGCCAACGCGTCGTCGTCAGGATCGACGAACAGGCCGACGCGCTCCGGCCCGCCAGGATGCAGCGCGGAGAGCGAAGCGGCCGTCCCGGGCGACACGGCGCGCGGCGAGGGCGGGAAGAACACGAAGCCGACGAGATCCGCGCCGGCCGCGCAGGCGGCCCGGAACGCCGCCGGATCGGTGACGCCGCAGATCTTCACCCGCATCGGCGCATCACGCCCCGAGCGAGCGGGCGATCGCCTCGGCGGTCGCCACCGGATCGGCGGCCTCCGTGATCGGCCGGCCGATCACCAGCCAGTCGGCGCCGGCGGCCACCGCCTCGGCCGGAGTCATCACCCGCGCCTGATCGTCCGCCCGGCTGCCGGCGGGACGGATGCCGGGCACGATCAGCGGCACCGCGTTGCCGAGCGCCGCGCGCAACGGGACCACTTCCAACGGGCTGCACACGATCCCGTCGGCGCCCGACGCCATCGCGAGCCGCGCCAGGCGGAGGACCTGCGACGCGGGCGCATCCTCCACACCGATCGCGGCAAGGTCGGCCGCCGAGAGGCTCGTCAGCACCGTGACCGCGAGGATCATCGGCCGATCCGCGCCGGCACGCTCCGCCGCCTCGCGCGCCGCCGCCACCATGGCCGCGCCGCCGGCCGCATGCACCGTCAGCATCGCCACGCCGAGCCGCGCGGCGGAGCGCACCGCGCCGGCCACCGTGTTCGGGATGTCGTGCAGCTTCAGGTCGAGGAACACGGGCAGGCCGCACTCGCGCACCGCCGCGACGGCGTCGGGCCCGGCAGCGGCGAACAGCTCCAGCCCCACCTTCGCCACCCCGACATGGCCGGCGAGCGCCTGCGCCCAAGCTGCGGCCCGCGCGGGGTCGGGCGTGTCGAGCGCGACGGCGATGCGGGCGGCAGGCGTGGCGGGGCGTGCGATCATGGCGCGCCGATACACCACATCGCGCGCCCGACCGGAAGCCGGCGGGTCAGCGCAGCGCGAGCTCGGTCGACGCCGGCGCGCGCGGCGCGGCCGGACGGCGCGCCTCGGCCTGCGCCAGCCGGTCCTTCAGCGTGCCGACCTCCGCCTGCAGCACCTCGACCGACCGCTCCAGCCGCTTGGCCTTCGCCCGATGCGGCATCCCGGCGAACCAGGCGATCGCGGCGCCGAACAGGAAGGCGAGTGCCGCGATCGCCAGCGCCGCCACCGAGAGCGGCAGCACGACGCGCGCATCGAACGGCCAGAGTCCGATCGCCACAGGGGACGTGTTGGAGACGACGAACAGAACCACCAGCACGGCGGCGATCAGCGTCACGATCCAGGTCAGCCGCATCCGCCGCCCTCCCTACAACTCCACCGGCCGACCGCTCAGCCCTGCGCCGCAGCGAGCGCCGGCCGCGGGCCTGCACCGGCCTTGTTGATCCGCTCGCGCAGCTCCTTGCCGGCCTTGAAGAACGGCATGCGCTTGCTGCCCACCTCCACGGGCTCGCCCGTTCGGGGATTGCGCCCCACCCGGGGCTCGCGGCCCTTGACGCTGAACGCGCCGAAGCCGCGCAGCTCCACCCGATCACCGCGCGCCAAGGCGGCCGTGATCTCGTCGAACACGGTCGCGACGATCGCCTCGACGTCGCGCTGCATCAAGTGCGGATTGAGCCGCGCCAACTCGGCGATCAGTTCCGAACGCGTCATGCCCCCCGGCCCTCGTCCGCCTCAATGCAGCGAAGGGTGCCAGAGGGCGAACAACCCGTCAAGGCTAAGTCGTTCATCTGAAACGGCTTTTCGCGCGTCACGCAGCAGCCGCGAGAGCCACTGCCGCTCGCCCGGGTCGCCGACGTCGCGCACCGGCAGGCTTGCCGGCACCCCTTTCTCGGCCGCGAGCCAGGCGCGCGCCTCGGCCTCGCCGCCGATCGCATCGACCAGCCGCGCCGCGATCGCCTGCCGGCCGGTCAGCACGCGGCCGTCGGCGAGCACGCGCACCTCCGGCTCGGGCATGTTGCGCCCGGTCGAGACCATGCGGATGAACTGGCCGTGCAGGTCCTGCACCACAGCCGCTAGGGCCGCGCGGCCTTCCTCGGTGAGCGGGCGGAACGGGCTCGGCTGGTCCTTGAGCCGGCCGCCGGTGATCGCTTCGGCGCGGATGCCGAGCCGTTCGAGCAGGCCCGAGAACTCGGTGGTCTGCATGATCACGCCGATCGAGCCGGTGACTGTCGCCTCGCGCGCGAAGATGCGCTCGGCCGGCAGCGCGACCATGTAGCCCGCCGAGGCGGCGGTTCCACCCATCACCGCGACCACCGGCTTCGTCTTGGCGACCTCGCTGAGCGCGCGGTAGAGCGCCTCGCCGCCGGAGACGGTGCCGCCCGGGCTGTCGATCGCGACGATCAGGGCGCGTGCGCGGTCGTCCTGGGCGAGGTCGCGCAGCGCCTGGTCGCGCTCGCGGTTCTCGGTGATCAGGCCGGTGACCGAGAGGCGCGCGACGTGGCCGCCGAGCAGGGTGCGGGCGGGGCCGGTGTCGCGCAGCGTCAGCGCGACCGCACCGAGCACGGCGATCACGGCGACGATACGCCAGAGGGCGAGACCGCGCTTGAGGCGGCGACGGTCGATCAGGAGGTCGGTTTCAAGCGACATGGCAGGAAAATACCATGGGGGGACGACGGTCGTCCCCCCATACCCCCCTCCGGCTGGGCGCGCCTCCCGATGGTCGGCGCGTGGCCCCCGACCGTCGGGAGGGGGCGGTTCAAGGGGGGTCCGGGGGGCCTTGCGGCCCCCCGGCCGTCTTTTCCTTGTACTGGCACCATGGCTTCGCTACGCACCGCCAACATTCCGGCTTGCGCGCCTTGCACACATACCGCCCGTGCAGGATCAACCAGTGATGCGCATCGCGCAGATACTCGCGCGGGATGCGCTTCACCAACGCCTCCTCCACCGCGCGCACATCCTTGCCCGGCGCCAGCCCCGTGCGATTGCCGAGCCGGAAGATGTGCGTATCCACCGCCATCGTGTCCTGCCCGAAGGCGACGTTCAGCACCACGTTCGCGGTCTTGCGCCCGACCCCCGGCAAGGCCTCCAGCGCCGCACGCTCCGCCGGCACCTCGCCGCCATGCCGCTCGACCAGGATACGCGACAGCTCGGCCACGGCCTTGGCCTTGGCGCGCCACAGCCCGATCGTGCGGATGAACGGCGCGATCCCCTC
Organism: Elioraea tepidiphila DSM 17972; assembly: GCF_000378465.1. Classification (GTDB taxonomy): domain Bacteria; phylum Pseudomonadota; class Alphaproteobacteria; order Acetobacterales; family Acetobacteraceae; genus Elioraea; species Elioraea tepidiphila. The sequence continues at coordinate 44,899 of NZ_KB899921.1, read as the reverse complement.
CTCGCCCAGCGCCGCCATCGCCTCAGGTGTCGGCGCCGCGGCGAACAGCCCGCGCGTGGCCTTGTTCACCGATGCATCCGTCGCCTGCGCCGACAGCACCACCGCCACCAGCAACTGGAACGGCGAGGCGTAGTCCAGCTCCGAGCGCGGGTTGGGATGGGCCCGCGCGAGCGCCTCGATGAACGGACGGACATCCCGCTCGGGCATGCGTCGCGCGCGCGGGCGGGCGGCAGGTTTGCGTGCGGAGGCGGGCATGGCGCGTTCATGCGCGGACCGATCGCGCCGCGCAATGCCCCGCCTTATCGCGGCGCGAAGCGCGGCCTATCTTCACCGCATGGCCCGCGACGATGCTCCGCCGGTCTTCACCGCGACGCTGACGCCGCAACGCAGCCTCGACCGCCACGGGTTGTGGGTCGCCGCTGGCGTGCTCGGGGTCGCCGGCGCGGCGGTCGCGGTGCTCTTTCTCGCGCTCGGTGCCTGGCCGGTGGTCGGCTTCGTCGGCATCGAGATCGCCGTCGTGATCGCGGTGCTGCTCCTGCACCATCGGCGCGGCCGCACGGTCGAGGAGGTGGTGCTGGACGCGCGTACGCTGACGGTGACGCGCCGGCGCGGGCGGCGCGCGGTGACGCGCTGGGAGTTTCCGCCGGGCTGGCTGCGCGTGACGGTGGTGGACGACGAGCACGGCCGACCGGCCGGCGTGATGCTGGCCTCGCACGGCCGGCGCCTCGCGGTCGGGCGGTTCCTCACCCCCGAGGAGCAGGCCGCCTTCGCCGCCGCGCTCCGCGCCGCGCTGGCTGCCTGGCGCGCACCCTACAGCGTCGCCTGCTGACCGAACCCGCGCGCGACCGCCGCCACGCGCGAGCGCGACCGCAGCGTCAGTTGCCCGGCTGGTCGATCGGGGCGAGCGACTTGATCAGGTCGAACACCCGCTTGCGCACCGACGGATCGGTGATGCGGTAGTAGGCGCGCACCAGTTCAAGCGTCTCGCGCCGGTGCAGCGTCTCGTCGTCGAACCCCTCCTGAGGCTCGGCGAAGCCGACCGCGCGACGCACCGCCGAGCCGCCATACTCCTTGGCCAGCGGCTCGGGCATGTCGTCGAAGAAGAAGCTGATCGGCACGTCGAGCACGCGCGCGAGATCGAACAGACGCGACGCGCCGACACGGTTCACGCCGCGCTCGTACTTCTGCACCTGCTGGAAGGTGAGCCCGAGGGCTTCCCCAAGCCGCTCCTGGCTCATGCCGAGCAGGGTGCGCCGCAGCCGGATTCGGCTGCCGACATGCACGTCGATCGGGCTCGGCCGGCTTTCCCGTTCGGGCTTCTCGGTGATTTCTTCAGTCATCATCCAGTCCCCCTTTCGGCCGGAGGCTGGCATTCCCGTCTCGCTCATCCGACCTTCATCCCCCAAACACGCGACCGGTCCCTTCTGCTCCAGTCGTTGAGGAAGGGTATACGATACAACTCTAGCGCGTCAACGGCAGATCAACCCGCTGGAAAACATATCACCAATACCGCAAAAGACGTATTTTTAAGACACTACATGCGTCCGTCTGCCAAGTGCAGTTGCGACACCAAGCAACAGGATCGAGATGCCGACCGGCAACCATACGCCCGCGCGTGCATACGGGGTGGGTGCACGCGCGGCCGGCAACGGCGCGGCGATCACGCCCGTCAGGTTCAGCCCCAGCGACGCCACGACGCGACCGCGCGCATCGAACACGGAAGACACGCCGGTATTGGCCGCGCGCACCAGCGGCAGCCCCTCCTCGACCGCGCGCATCCGCGCCGAGGCGAGATGCTGGTAGGGTCCGGACGAGACGCCGAACCACGCATCGTTCGTCAGGTTGAGCAGCCAGGCCGGCCGCTCGCCCGCAGCGACGACGTTGCCGGGAAAGATCACCTCGTAGCAGATCAGCGGGCTGAACGGCGGCACGCGCCGGTCGGGCAGCGCGAGCGTGCGCGGCCCCGGTCCCGCCGAGAAGTCGAGATTGCCCGGCACCACGGTCTCGATCGGCAGCACGGAGCGGAGCGGCACGTACTCGCCGAACGGCACGAGGTGGTGCTTGTCATAGATCGCCACCACCTCGGCGTTGCGGTCGATCGCCAGCAGACTGTTCCAGACCCGCACCGGCGGCTCGGCTCCCTCCGCGCGCCGCTCGATCCGCACGCTGCCGGCGATCAGCAGCGCCTCCTCGGGCAGCGCGCCGGCCGCGAGCGCACGCGCGGTGGCGTCGTTGTCGAGCATGTAGGGGCTCGCGGTCTCGGGCCAGACCACCACCACCGGCCCCTCGCCCTCCGCCGGCGGGGCGTTCGCGGTCAGGCCGAGATAGCGGCGGAAATGCGCGATCCGGAGCTCCTCGCGCCACTTGTGCTGCTGCGCGACGTTGCCCTGCACGATGCGGAGCTCGACCGGCCCGGGCGGCGGCTCCTCGAGCGCGAGCCGCACGAGCCCGAACAGCACCCCGCCCGCCAGAACCACCCCGCCCACAACCCACGCCGTCCGTCCCCACACCAGCGGCAGGCAGGCGAGCACCACCGTCAGCGCCGACAGCCCATGCGTGCCGATCCAGGCGGCACCCTGCACCGGCAAGGCTCCGAACGCCCAGACCGTGCCGAGCAGATTCCACGGGAACCCTGTCAGCACGTAGCCGCGCGCGACCTCGGCGAGCGTCCAGAGTCCCGCGAAGGCGAGCACGCGCGGCCAGCCCGCGGGCCAGCGCAGCGCCAGCACCACAGGAGCCGCGACGAACAGCGCCAGCACCGCGGCGATTCCGGGCACCGCGAGCGGCACCAGCCAAGCGAAACGATCCGCCTCCGTCAGGAGCGCGTTCGAGATCCAGTAGAGCCCGGCGACGAAATGCCCGAACCCCCAGGCCCAGCCGACGAGCAGGGCGCCGCGCGGGGTCGGCCGCGAACCGGCCAGCAGGAGCAGGCCAGGGAAGGCCAACCAGAGCACCGGCACGAGATGCAGCGGCGGGAGCGCGGCCGCCGCCAGGGCGCCCAGCGCGGCCGCGGTGACCGGCGCGCGCCAGCCCCGGCGGGCGCTGAGATGGGTCGCGATACGGGAGAACACGGCGGCCGCACCCTGCCCGCACGCGGTCGGCGATGGCAAGGGGGCGAACGACCCCGGGCTCAGCGCTTCGCAGGGCGGATGCGGAAGCAGGAGCGCGCGGGAATCCAGTCGCGGCCCGAGACCTGCTCGGGTGCTGCGCCGGCCAGCACCTGGCGCACATCCGCGATCACTTCCGCGCGCTTGCGGTAGTACTGGTGGTTCGCGTCCGTCACGCGGTCCTTCACCGATCCGCCGGTCTCGGAGACGTCGGTGCAGTCGACCAGCGTCACCTTCTGCGGCAGTTGCGTCAGCGTGCGCGGCCCCGTCGTGCCGAGCCGGTCGGGATTGCCCTTGCTGAGGTCGCTGATGGTCAGCGCGCGGTCGTTGCGGGCGAAATAGACGTAGACGGACTCCGCGAGCTCCGGCAGGCGGGCGAGTTTCCTCGGATCCTCGAAGGCGTCATTGTCCTCGTCCGCCGCCATCAGGAAGATGGTCTTGAACAGACGCGGCAGCGGTCGCCCGCCGAGGTCCGAGATCAGCGCCTGCAGGGCATTGCGCAGCATGTAGTTGCCCATCGAGTGCGCGACCAGGTGGATGTCGGCACGGCACCAGTCCTTGCTCGGCAGCGCGCGCAGATAGGCCATCAGCCGGTGCAGCGCGCGCGCCACCGCCTTGGCCGAGGAACGGGCGTCGTCGCGGTCCGAGGCGTAGCTCAGCCAGGGCACGACCTTGCCGTCCGCCGGCCAGGAGAAGATCGCCGTCTCGATCGGGTTGGCCTTGGTGCCCCACTGCGTCTTGAGCTCGGCGGCGTTGGAGAGGGCGCAGCCGAAATCGCAGGCATAGCCGTGCAGCATCAGCAGCAGGTCGGACTCGTTCTCGATCAGCCGTCGCCGCAGCCCCTCGAACACCGCGTCGCTGCCGAGCACGGGCGCATCCTGCGCATCGGCGGTGACGCCCGGGATCTGCTCCGGCGCGACGCGGAGCGCCGAGATGCCGAACGGGCCGGCGCGGTTCCTCGGCAGCGCCATGTCGGCGGTGCCGTAGCGCAGCCAGAGCGGCGATTTCGGGTTGAGCCTCGGGCCGAAGCCCACCACCTCGCCGTCCTGGACGATCTCCTCGCGATTGGTCGCGAAATGCACCAGCGTCGTCGGCATCCTGCCTCTCCGTCAGAGGGTCGGGCTTGCGCGCGGCGAGCCGTCGCGGCGGCTAGCCGGCCGCACCGGGCAGCGGCCGATACGGCAGCGGCGCGATCCGCGTGCCCCAGATGCGCAGATCCCGCCACACGCCGTCCGTCACGTAAGGGTCATCGTTCCAGAACGCCCGCGCGGCCTCGTCGGTCGCGTGCGCCGTGATCGCGACCGAGCCGATCATCTGACCGCCCGGGGCATCCAGCACCGCGCCGCCGAGCGTGAGCTCGCCCCGCTCGGCGGCGGGGGTGACGCGCGCGAAATGGGCCGGCCGGGCCGCCATGCGGCGGGCGGGCGCCTCCGCATCCGAGCCATCCATCGCCACGACCACGGTGTGCGTGCGCGCGGTCGGCAGGGGCGTGCCCGGCCCCGGCAGCGCCCGATAGGGCAAGAGCGCGATGCGGAACGGCATCGCATCGATCCGCGTCCACACCCCCTCGCGCGCAAACGGCTCCTCGGCGAGATAGGCGTCGCGATCGGCCTCGGTCTCGCCCGAGAGCACCATCAGCGAGCCCGCGATCCGCCCATCGCGCTCGATCAGCGGCACGCCGAGCGCGAGCCGCCCATCCGCCGCCATCGCGTTCAGCGCCGCGAGATGGCGCTCGCGCGCGGAGGCGCGCCGCGCCGGCGCCTCCACATCCTCGCCGTCGAAGGCCAGCACGATCCAGGCCATCGGCGTCGTCCTCAGTACATGTGCTGGCCGCCGTTGATCGAGAGCGTGGAGCCGGTGACGAAGGATGCCTCGTCGGCGGTCAGGAACGCGACGCCGCGCGCGATGTCCTCGACCGTGCCGAGCCGGCCGACGGGAATGCGGCCGATGATCTTCTCCAGCACGTCCTGCGGCACCGCGCGCACCATGTCGGTGTCGATGTAGCCGGGGGCGACCGCGTTCACGGTGATGCCCGAGCGCGCGCCCTCCTGCGCGAGCGCCTTGGTGAAGCCGTGGATGCCCGACTTCGCCGCCGCGTAGTTCACCTGGCCGTATTGCCCGGCCTGGCCGTTCACGCTGCCGATGTTGACGATGCGGCCGAACTTGCGCGCGGTCATGCCGTCCCACACGAGCTTGCAGAGGTTGTAGCAGGAGCCGAGATTGGTATCGATCACGGCATCCCACATCTCGCGCGTCAGCCGCTTCATGGTGGCGTCGCGGGTGATGCCGGCGTTGTTCACAAGGATCTCGATCGGGCCGACCTCGGCCTCGATCTTCGCCACCGCTTCCTTGCACGCCTCGAAATCGGCGACGTCGAACTTGTAGACCTTGCAGCCCGTCTCCTGCGCGAAGGCCTGCGCGGCAGCATCGTTGCCGGCATAGGAGGCGACGACGGTGCGCCCCTGCGCGATCAGCGCCTTCGCGATCCCCGCGCCGATGCCGCGGGTGCCGCCGGTGACGAGTGCGACACGTGCCATCTGGATGTTCCCTCTCCCGTGACGAGATCTTGGCGCCGGAACAGCGCACGCCCTTACGACAGCCGATGCGCGCGCGCAGGACAAGGAGATTCGATCAGGATCGCGTCGTCACGGTTGCGTCCGCCACCCTGGGCTGTGGCAAGATCGGTGCGGGTGCGGGCCGACCCGGGCGCCGGCCCGCCCCGAGGGAGAGAGACGCATGAGCACGACCCCGACGGCCGCCTCGCGGCGCGCCGTGCTGTCCGCCGCGACTTTGGCCGCGGCGGGACTGATCGCCGCGCCGGCAGCGGCCCAGCGGCGCTTCGGTGCCGACGCGCCGCCGGTGCGGTATCCCGATCCCGACATCATCGCGATCGACCCCAAGCGCTTCCGCGCGCGGCTCGGCAACACCGCGATCCAGCGCGTCCATACCGGGATGAGCTGGGCGGAGGGCCCGGCCTGGCACGCCACGGGGCGGTTCCTCGTCTGGTCCGACATCCCCGCGAACGAGGCGCTGCGGCTCACCGAGGAGGACATGAAGGTGAGCCGCCGCTTCCGCTACCCCTCCGGCTTCTCGAACGGCAACACCTTCGATCGCGAGGGGCGGCAGATCGCGTTCCGGCACTTCAACCGCGACGTGGTGCGCTACGAGCCCAACGGATCGATGACCGTGCTCGCCGATCGCAGCCCCGACGGCCCGTTCAACGCGCCGAACGACGGCGTGGTGCATCCGCGCGACGGCGCGATCTGGTTCACCGATCCGGGCTACGGCGCGCTGATGGATTACGAAGGGGAGCGCGTGCCCCAGAGCGCGGCGAGCCCGCGGCCGTTCCAGAAGGAGGCGGTCTGGCGGATCGATGCGCAGTCGGGCCGTGTGGCCAAGGTCGCCGACGAGCCGTTCAAGCCGAACGGGCTCTGCTTCAGCCCCGATTACCGCCGCCTCTATGTCGCCGATACCGGGCGCAGCCATTACGAGCAGGCGAAGAACATCATCTGGGTCTATGACGTGACCGAGGACGGGCGCGCGACCAACCCGCGCACCTTCGCCGACATGACGCTGGACGGGAAGTCAGGCTTCGCCGACGGCATCCGCTGCGACGAGGACGGCAATGTGTGGTCCTCGGCCGGTTGGGTGGGTGACGGTTACGACGGCGTGCACATCTTCGCGCCGAACGGCGAGCGGATCGGCCAGATCCGGCTGCCCGAGATCTGCTCGAATGTCTGTTTCGGCGGGGCGCGCCGCAACCGGCTGTTCATGACCGCGAGCCAGAGCCTCTACACCGTGATGGTGGAGACGCGCGGGGCGCATTTCTGCTGAGGGCGCTCGCCAACGAAACGGGGCCGGCGGTCGCCCGCCGGCCCCGGCTTTCTCCGTTGCGCGCGCTCAGCGCTCGACGCACATCGCGATGCCCATGCCGCCGCCGATGCAGAGCGTCGCGAGCCCCTTCTTGGCATTGCGCCGCTGCATCTCGAACAGGAGCGTGTTGAGCACGCGCGCGCCCGAGGCCCCGATCGGATGGCCGAGCGCGATCGCGCCCCCGTTCACGTTCACCTTCGCCGGATCCCAGCCGAGATCCTTGTTCACCGCGCAGGCCTGCGCCGCGAAGGCCTCGTTCGCCTCGATCAGGTCGAGATCGTCGATCGACCAGCCGGCCTTCTTCAGCGCCATGCGGCTGGCCGGGATCGGTCCCGTGCCCATGATCGCCGGATCGACCCCGGCGGTCGCCCAGGCGACGATGCGCGCGAGCGGCGTCACCCCGCGCTTCGCGGCCTCGGCCGCCGTCATCAGCACCACCGCGGCCGCGCCGTCGTTGATGCCCGAGGCGTTGCCCGCCGTCACCGTGCCGTCCTTCGAGAAGGCCGGGCGCAGCTTGGCCAGCACCTCCACCGTGGTGTCGGGGCGCGGATACTCGTCGTTCTCGACCACCACGTCGCCCTTGCGCGTCTTCACGGTGACCGGAACGATCTCGTCACGGAACCGCCCGGCCTTCATCGCCGCACCCGCCTTCTGCTGGCTCTCGGCGGCGAAGGCGTCCTGCTGGTCGCGCGTGATCTGGTACTTCTGCGCCACGTTCTCGGCGGTGTTGCCCATGTGGTAGCCGTGGAACGCGTCCCACAGCCCGTCCTTCAGCATGGTGTCGAGGAACTCGGCCGTGCCCATCTTCACGCCCGCGCGCAACTGCGCGCAGTGCGGCGCCTGGGTCATGGATTCCTGACCGCCGGCGACGACGATCCTCGCATCGCCCGTCAGGATCGCCTGGTAGCCGAGTGCCACGGTGCGCAGACCCGAACCGCAGAGCTGGTTCACCCCGTAGGCGGTTTTCTCGTGCGGGATGCCCGCCGCCATGGCCGCCTGGCGCGCGGGGTTCTGGCCGGCCCCCGCGGTGAGGATCTGGCCCATGACCACCTCGTCCACCTCCTCGGGGGCGACCTTGGCACGGCCGAGCGCGCCCTTGATCGCGGCCGCACCGAGCGCGTGCGCCGGCAGCGTGGCGAAGGCGCCGTTGAAGGAGCCGACGGGCGTGCGCGCGGCGGCGGCGATGACGACCTCGGTCATGGCTGGCTCTCTCCTCGGGTTGGGGCTCGCGCCCGGATGACTGCGATGGTGCACCGCGGCAGGACCGCATACAAGCTCGCCCGCTACACGGCAGACGCCCACTCGGCGAGTGGCCGCCACAGCGCCGCCTCGGCGCCGCTGCCCGCCGCCATGCCGATATGGCCCGCGGTCGGCTGGTGCAGCACCGCGCCGGGCAGCGCCTTGGCGAGCGGCAGCGCGGACTCCGGCGGCACGATCCGGTCCCGCCCCGGCACGGCGACGAAGGAGGGAACCCGCACCGCCGCGGGATCGACCGGCAGGCCGGCCACGCGCCACGCCCCGCGCGCCGGATCGTTGCGGCCGTACCAGCCCGAGAGACATTCGCGCGCCACCGGCGCAGCGAGCGGCACGCCATCGTTCAGCCAGTCCTCCAGCGCCACGAACAGCCGCGCGCGGGGGCTCGCCGGATCGAGCCGGGCGAAGCCGCGATACTTGGCGGCGATGCCGAAGGGATCGAGGGCGGCGAACATGGTCTGGAGCACATCGACCGGCAGGGCCTCGGCGAAGGCGAGCGCCGGCTCGTAGAGCGGCAGCGCCGCGGCGAGCGCGCGCGCGCGGTCCGGGTCGCCGGCGTGGAAGTCCCAGGGTGTCGCCAGCAGCGCGAGACCGCGCACGAGATCGGGCCGGCGCCCGGCCGCTGCGAGGGTCAGCAGCCCGCCCATGCAGTACCCGACGAGCAGCACGGGCCCGCCCGCCTCGCCGGCCGCCACCGCCAGCGCGCGTTCGAGCCGTCCTGCGATGTAGTCGGTGAGCGTGAAGCGCCGCTCCACCTCGCCCGGCCAGCCCCAGTCGAGCAAGAGCGGCCTGAGCCCGCGCGCGGCCAGGAAGCGCAGCATCGAGCCGCCTTCCATCAGGTCGAGCACATGGGCGCGGTTCACCAGCGAGGGCACGACCAGCAGCACCGGCGCGTCCGGGCTCGGCGCGGCGGTGGCGCCGTAGTCGAGCAGCCGCGAGCCCCCCTCGGCCCAAAGCGCGGGCGGATCGGCAAGGGTGCGCTGCCAGGGATGGCGGCGATAGGCGGCGATGCCGGCGATCAGCGCGCGGTCCTGCCGCGCGAGCTCGCGCAGCACCGCGCCGGAAAGCTCAGCCGGCGCGTGCCCGGCTTCGGCCAGGCGCGCGGCCAGCGCCTCGGCCCGCGCCGCGGCCTCGTCCGACCTCCAGCGCGGCGATCCGCCGTTCGATCGCGTCGAGCCGGTCGAGGATGCGGGCGAGCACGGCATCGTCGCGGCGGCCGCCATCCCCCGCCACGCCGCCAGCATCAGATGCAGCGCCAGCGGCCGCGGTCCGCGGCGGCGGAGCGGGCCGGGCGGCGTATGGGTCATGCACGGCGTCCGTGCGCGGCGCCATCCGGAGCCCCGCCGCGGCCGCGCCGGCCCAGAGCGACAGCAGCCGCGTCCATGCCTCGACCGCCTCCGGGTCGGACGCGAGCGCGGTCAGTTCGCTCTGCCACAGCGTGATCCAGTCCCGGGCAAGCGCGTCGAGCTCGGCCCCTGACTCCTCGGCCCCGTCCATCGGTCCCGTCCATCTCCGGACGCCATCCTAGACCAGTGGTGCGGTGCGAGATAGCGCGTGAAGCAGGGGGACGGCGGTGCTAGGCTGCGCTGCAACATGGCGGCAAGAGGAAGACGCTGATGGCCGAACCGGTCCGTTCGGGCGCTCCTGACGACAGCACGGGCGGAGCATCCGCGCAGGCCCCGCCGGTGGTGGTGAAGAAATACGCCAACCGCCGCCTCTACAACACCGAGGCGTCGTCGTACGTCACGCTCGATCATCTCGCGCAGATGGTGAAGGAGGGGCGCGAGTTCGTCGTCTATGACGCCAAGACGGGCGAGGACATCACGCGCCAGGTGCTGACGCAGATCATTGTCGAGGAGGAGGGCAAGGGGCGGAACCTGCTGCCGATCGGCTTCCTGCGCCAACTGATCAGCTTCTATGACGACAGCCTGCAATCGCTGGTGCCGCGCTACCTCGAACACTCGATGGGCCTGTTCGCGCGCCAGCAGGAGCAGATGCGCAAGGCGATGCAGCAGACCATGGAGGGGTTCTTCCCCTTCTCGATGGAGGAGATGGGCAAGCAGAACGTCGCCATGATGGAGCGGGCGTTCAGCCTGTTCGCGCCGTTCTATCGCGGCGCGGCGCCGGCCCCGACCGGGGCGCCGCCGGAGGGCTCGGCGGAGGAGTTGCGCGAGCTCGAGCGGCTGCGCGGGGAACTCGCCGCCCTCAAGCGCGAGCTCGAGGCCCTGCAGGGGCGGAAGGGCTGAGGCGGCGTCCCCGGGTGCTGCACCCCCCGGTCGGGCGACGACGCGCGCAGGCCGGCACGACGCGGCGCCCCTCGCGGGTTTGTGAGCGCGCGCCGCGGCAACCCAGGGCCGAATGTCCGGATTAGGCCATCGTCCGACGGTACGGCGCCCACCCAGACCGTACCAGAACGGGAGATCATCATGACCATCTCGTCCTCGGGCGATCCGTCCGACGGCAACGGCCAGCGCGGCCCGATGCCTGCGCCGCTGCGTGCCGGTGTCGTCGATCGGCATGTCGGCGCGCGCATCCGCGAACGGCGCCTGCTGCTCGGCATGAGCCAGCAGCAGCTCGCCGAGGCAATCGGCGTCACCTACCAGCAGGCGCACAAATACGAGCGCGGGCTGAACCGCATCTCCGCGGGACGGCTCTACGGCATCGCCCAGGTGCTCGGCGTGCCGGTGAGCTGGTTCTTCGACGGCATCGGCACGGGCGGCGAGGCGGTGCAACTGACCCAGCGCCAGCGGCTCTGCCTCGAAGTGGCACGGAACTTCGCGCAGATCAGCAACGAGCGTCACCAGGCGGCGCTGAGCCAGATGGCGCGCGTGCTCGCCGAGGCCCAGCGCGAGGCGAAGTAGCGGCGCGCCGTGCGCCCGATCAGCCCCCCACCATCGCCGGCGAGGGCTGGCCGCGGCGGCGCAGCGCGCTCCAGGTGACGAAGGCAAGCAGCAGGAGGGTCGCGGTCAGGAACCCGGCCGAGATCGGGCGGGTCAGGAACACGCTCATGTCGCCGCGCGAGAGCAGGAGCGCGCGCCTCAGATGCTCCTCCATCAGCGGTCCGAGGATGTAGCCCAGCAGCAGCGGCGCCGGCTCGAAGCCCATGATCATCATGCCGTAGCCGATCAAGCCGAACACCACCACCTGAAGTACGTCGAAGGCGTTGTTGTTGATCGAATAGACGCCGATGCAGATGAACAGCAGGATCGACGGATAGAGGATGCGATAGGGAATCTGCAGCATCTTCACCCAGATCCCGACCAGCGGCAGGTTCAGGATCACCAGCATGATGTTGCCGATCCAGAAGGAGGCGATCAGCCCCCAGAACAGCTGCGGATGCTCCACCACCACGCGCGGGCCGGGCGCGATGCCGTGGATCATCAGTGCCCCCAGCATCAGCGCCATCACCGCATCGCCCGGAATGCCCAGCGTCAGGGTGGGGATGAAGGCGGACTGGGCGGCGGAGTTGTTGGCGCTCTCGGGCGCCATGATGCCCTCGATCGCGCCCTTGCCGAAGCGCGAGGGATCCTTCGCCACGCGCTTCTCGACCGCGTAGGACATGAACGCGGCGATCGAGGAGCCGGTGCCCGGCAGGATGCCGAAGAAGGCGCCCACGCCCGAACCGCGCGCCATCGGGAACCAGGACCGGCGCACATCGTCGCGCGTCGGGATCAGGCTGCGCAGCGTGATCTTGCCGGCATCGCCCGAGACCGCGCGCACCTTGCCGACATTGGCGATCACCTCGGAAACGCCGAACAACCCCATCGCGACCGCGACGAGGTTGAGCCCGTCGAACAGGTCGGGAATGCCGAAGGTGAAGCGCTGCATGCCCGTGTTCACATCGGTGCCGACCAGGCCGAGCACGAGACCGATCACCACCACCGCCACCCCCTTGAAGGGGGAGCCCTGGGCGAGCGTGGCCGCGGCGAGCAGCCCCAGCACCATCATGGAGAAGTACTCGGCCGGACCGAAGCGCAACGCCACCTCGGCGAGCGGCGCGGCGAAATTGGCGATGATCACGATCGCCACGCAGGAGCCGAAGAACGAGGCGAAGGTGGTCATCGCCAGCGCCACGCCGGCGCGGCCCTGCTTGGCCATCGGATAGCCGTCGAGGCAGGTCACCGCGGCCGAGGGCGTGCCCGGCAGGTTGAGCAGGATCGAGGCGGTCGAGCCGCCGTACTGCGCGCCGTAATAGATCCCGGCGAGCATCACGAGGGCCGTGGTCGGATCGAGGTGGAAGGTCAGGGGGAGCAGCATCGAGACGGTGGCGAGCGCCCCCACCCCCGGCAGCACGCCGATGAACGTGCCGAGCGTCACCCCCACGAAGCACCAGAACAGCGTCGTCGCCGAAAGCGCGGTGTCGAAGCCGAGGGCCAGGTTGTCGATGAGCGTCATGGGATCAGGCCGGCCAATTCCAGAGACGGAACGGAATGCCAAGGCCGTAGACGAAGATGCCGACGGTCATCGCGATCAGGCAGAGGGCGAGGATGATCGTGCCGCGCAGGCTCGACTCGCGATCCGCGGCAGCGGTGATGCAGACCAGGGCAGCGGTGGCGGCGATCAGGCCGAACCGCTCGACCATCAGCGCGAAGGCGAGGATGCCGGCCAGCACCGCGATCATGTTGCGCCACTCGGGCCGGGGCTGGAGCCCGGGGCGCAGGAAGCCGCCGGCGAAGATCGCAGCGCCGAGCGCGACCAGCAGCCAGCCGAGCGAGGTGGGGAAGTAGCCCGGGCCCATCCGCCGCAACTGCCCGAACGGGTAGTCCTGCGCGATCCAGACCGCGGCAGCGCCCAAGGCAATGGTGAACGCGCCCGCGAGCAGCTCGCGGATGTCGATGCGTGTCTCCCGCATCGCCGTCTCCCCCTGGCCGGCCGACGCTGCGGCGCGGCATGTCGCGGACGGACCGCCCCGTCCGCGCGGAACACGGCAAGCTTTGCCGCAGATTACGAAGCCGCGCAACCGCGATCGGCGAACCGGTCGCCGGGGCCATTCGTCACGAGGCCCCGCGCCGCGGGCCAGCGCGCGGGTCGACCCTCGGACCCGTCCGGCACCCTCCCCCAGGCCGTCGCCATCGACGAGCCGGCTCAGCCGCGCGCGTCCGCGCGCTTGCGGCCCAGGACGTGATGCGCGCCCTTGTGCGGCTCGGCGGCGTTGAGAAAGACCGGCGGCTCGAAGCCGCACATGGCGTACCAGCCGTTCAGCGTCGCCTCGTCGATGGTCCAGTTGTAGAACGTGTTGAGCATGTCCATGTAGTTGATGGCGTTGTCACGATCCTCGCCGGCCAGTTCAAGAACGTAGGTGAAGCGCTGCTCCGGGGTCGCGAGCGCCCGGTGGTAGTGCCTGCGCGAGGACAGCACGAACTCCGAAGCGTGATAGGTCGGCGCATACACCATCACATAGAGCTCTCCACCCGGTTTCACCGTGCGCGCGACATTGCGGAACGCGACCAGCGGATCGTGGGTGCACATGACAACGCCCCAGCACAGGGTGAAGTCGAAGGCCCCATGCAGATCGGGCCGGCGCTCGGCGATCTCGAACAGGTCCAGCCGCTCGACATCGCTGTTGAAGCGCCGGGTCGATTTCAGCCCGTGCTCGGACACGTCGACCGACTTCACGGAGGCGCCGAGTGCCAGCAGCGTGCGGGTCCAGCGCCCGGCACCGCAGCCGATGTCGAGGCAACGCTTGCCCTGGAAATGGTCGATCGGGAATTTCGGCGCGAGATGGAGCCGCCCACCGATGCCGCGCCGTTGCGCCCGCGCAGCCCGGCCGGTGACCCGTTTCACGGCCTCGGCGAGCATTCCATAGCGCCGCCGCAGCAGGTAATCCGCCACGCCTGTCAGTTCCTCGATCCGGTCGTCGATGTACTCGTCCGAGGTCTCGACGCCGGTGTGCCGCACGAAGCCCTGCTGGCCGTCCAGGAACAGCTTCCACTGCCCGTCGAACTGCGCGTCATAGGCGACCGGCTCGTACTGGCCGGAATACTCGTCGCGCCAGACCACCCGATCGTGGTCGAAATGCGGGTTCACCGGTGGCATCGTGGCTCCAGAAGTTTCGGGACGCGGCCCTTGCCCGGGGCGCACGCCCGCCGCTCATCGGGTCCGTCCGCTCTCCGGGCAGGCACCATCCACGGCGGGGAGCGATCGGAGATCGCGCGCGGCGGCATTCTCACCCCCGACCCGGCTTGTCAACGCGCCCTGCGCCGCCCGACTTGAACGGCCCCTGCGCTCGACTAGTCTCACCCCGCACCGCTTCGGGGAACCGTCCGCCATGCGCCTGATCGCCGCTGCCCTCGCCGCCCTGCTGGTGGCCACCCCCGCCCTCGCCCAGGACTGGCCCGGCCGGGACCCCATCCGCATCATCGTCTGCGCGCCCGGCGGCAGCACGGTCGACCTCACCGCGCGGCTCTGGGCCGATGCGATCAAGGAACAGATCGGCGGGCATGCGATCATCACCGAGCCGCGCGCCGGCGCGGGCGGCATGATCGGCGCCGAGGCTGCCGCGCGCGCCCGGCCCGACGGACAGACGCTGCTCGTCTGCTTCCCCGGCAGCTTCACCATGATCCCGCACCTGCGCAGCAACCTGCCGATCGATCCGCTGAACGATCTCCGCCCCGTGGCGCTGCTCGCGATCGCGCCTTTCGTGTTCGCCGCCGATGCGCGGGTCGCGCGGACATTGCCCGAGTTCCTCGCCAAGGCACGCGCACCCGGTTCCGACCTGTCCTACGCCAGTGTCGGCCCCGGCAGCCTCGCCCATCTCGGCATGGAGCTGTTCAAGCTGCGCACGGGGGTGCGGCTGGAGCACGTGCCCTATCGCGGCAGCCCCGAGGCGATGACGGATCTGCTCGGCGGGCGGATCGCGGCCTTCATCACCCTGCTCTCGGCCGTGCAGGGCCACATCGCGGAGGGCAAGGTCGCGGCGCTGTTCGTCACCGGCGAGAGCCGCATGGGCGCGCTGCCCGAGGTGCCGACCGCGCGTGAGGCGGGGCTGCCCGACCTCAGCGTCGTCACCTGGCACGGGCTGTTCGTGCCGCGTGCGACCCCGGAGCCGGTCGTGCAGCGGATCGCGGCTGCCGTGGCAGCGGCGCGCGGCTCGGCAGCGCTGCGCGAGGGGCTGGCGCGCGCGGGCTCGGACCTGCCGCACCACGGCCCGGCCGAGGCAGAGGCGCATATCCGCGCCGAGAGCGAGACCTGGAGGGGCGTGATCCAGGCCGCCGGGATCACCGTGCAGTGACGGCGCTGGCGGGCAAACGCGCGATCGTCACCGGCGGGACGCGCGGCATCGGCCGGGCGATCGCCGAGGCACTCACGCGGGCAGGCGCGCGCGTCTCGGTGTGCGCGCGCGGTGCCGATGGCGTGGCGGCGGCGCGCGATGCCTTCGCCGCGCACGGCGCGGTGTGCGACCTCGCCGATGGCGATGCCGTCCGGCGCTACATCGAGGATGCGGCCGCCGCACTCGGCGGGCTCGAGATCCTGGTGAACAACGCCTCCGGCTTCGGCGCGACCGATGACGAGGCCGGCTGGGCGGCAAGTCTCGCGGTGGACGTCATGGCCTCGGTGCGCGCGAGCCACGCCGCGATCCCGCACATCGCCGAGGCGGGTGGCGGCTCGATCGTGCATGTCTCGTCGATCTCGGGGCTGCAGCCGAGCCCGCGCACGCCCCCTTACGGCGCGGTGAAGGCCGCGCTCGTCCACTACACGACGAGCCAGGCGGCGGCGCTCGCGAAGCGGAACATCCGGGTGAACTGCGTCGCGCCGGGCTCGATCGAGTTCCCGGGCGGGTCATGGGAGCGGCGGCGGCTCGCCGGTGATCCACTCTACGCGCGCATCCTGGCCGGCATCCCGTTCGGCCGGCTCGGCACGCCCGAGGAGGTGGCCGAGGTGGTGCTGTTCCTCGTTTCGCCCGCTGCGCGCTGGGTGACCGGGCAGACCATCGCCGTCGATGGCGGACAGATGCTGACGTGATGAAGCGCGCGCCTGGCGACCGGCGTCAGGCGAACCGGATCAGCGCGAACCAGTGACCGCGCACCTGCGCGGCGTCGCGCAGATGGCCGTCGGACGCGAGAATAAGGCGCCGGCGCTGCACCGTGTCGGCGAGGTTGCCGCCGACGATCTCGGCGACACCGTCAGCCGCGCGCACGACGATGTCGCCATGGCTAGTGAACGGATCGATGCGCGGGGCGGTCTCCCACGTCACCGGGCGGTCGGGCGCGCCATCGCCGATGCCCGTGCGCCACTGCACGACGACATCGCCGCGCCGGACCGGCACCGCATCGATCGGATAGGCGCGATAGGGCTGGTCCCCGCCCGCGCCCGCGCGCCGGATCGCATCGCGCACATAGGTCGAGTGCCACTCGCAGTAGGCGAACCAGTCCGCACCGCGGGTCGCGGCCCACACCCCTGCGCCGATGAAGGCCGCGCTCCACGCCCAGCGGTCGCCGTTGGCATCGATCGTGCGGCCGTCCACGTGGCGGTAGTGCGGACGGTCGGCGGCATCGCCGACGATGCGCCAGTACTCGCCGATCCATCCGTTGCACGGCTCCTCGTCCTCGAGCCGGGCGAGAAAGCGCGCCTCCTCCCCTTCCGCCCAGGCGGCGAGCCGTTCCGCAACCGTGTTCATCACCGGCCCGCCTGACGCTGCGCGCTCGGCTCGTCTAGGCTGCATCGCGGTTGCACCCCTGCGGCCATCCGCTCACCTCCACAGAAGGGAAACGCCGTGATCGTCGATCTGCGCATCTATACCTGCAGGCCCAACCACCTCGATGCCTTCGTCGCCCTCTACCGCGAGCACGCCTGGCCGTTGCAGCAGAAGTATCTCGGCCGCTGCGTGGGCTGGTACGTCACCGTCGAGGGGCAGCTCAATCAGGTGGTGCACATGTGGGCCTACGACAGCCAGGCCGATCGCGAGGCGAAGCGGTCGGCGATGGCGGCGGACCCGGCGTGGCAGGCCTATCTGAAGCGCGCGGCCGAGGCCGGCTATCTGGTGCACATGGAGAACCGGATCATCCGGCCGGCCGCGCACTGGACGCCGCTGCCCGGGATGTGACCGCGATGTGATGCGGCCCGACCGTCCGGACGGTTTGCACTCCGACCGTCCGGACGGTATGCTGCGTCGCATCATGCTGAAGACTCCCGATACCCGCGATCGGCTGCTGGACGCCGCCGAGACAGTGGTGGCCGCGCGTGGCGTCTCCGCCCTGTCGCTCGACGCGGTGGCCGCCGAGGCGGGGGTGAGCAAGGGCGGCCTGCTGCATCACTTCCGCTCCAAGGAGGCGCTGCTCGCCGGGCTGGTGGAGCGCATGGCCGCCGAGATGCGCGCGATCTTCGATGCGGTGGTGGCGGCCCAGCCGCCCGGCCCCGGCCGGCACACGCGCGGCGTGGTCGCCTGGGCGCTGCACAGCGCGCCCGAGCGCGCGGAGCGCGACCTGCGCATCGCCGCCGCCCTGCTGTCGGCGCATGCGCACGATCCGAAGCTGATCGACCCGATCCGTATCGAGCACGCGCGCATCCGCGCGCAGGTGGAGGATGATGGCTTGCCGCCGGGCCATGCGCACGTGGTGATGGCGGCGGCGGACGGGCTGTTCCTCGCCAAGGTGTTCGGACTCTGGACGCCGACGCCGGAGCAGGCGGCGGCGATGGAGCGCGTGATGCGCGCGCTCGCCGGGCCATGAAGCGGATCCTCGTGACCGCGGTCGCCGCACTGGCGATCGTGCCCGCGGTGGCGTTGCTGACGATGCGCGAGATGGTGCCGTCGCGCGCGCCGGTCGCGGCGGCGGCCGACGCGGCGCGGCTCGGCGTCGGCGCGCTCGGACGGGTGGAGCCGGCGAGCCGGGTGCTGCGGGTGTCGCACGGCAGCGGGCCCGAGGGCGCGCGCGTCGCGCGGCTGCTGGTGGCCGAGGGCGAGGAGGTCGCGGCCGGCCAGGTGCTGGCCGAGATGCACGATCTGCCGCGCAAGCAGGCGGCGCTGGCGCAGGCCGAGGCGTCGCTCGCCTTGGCCGAAGCGCGGCTTGCGCGGTTGAAGGCCGCCGGTCGCGACACCGAGATCGCGGCGGCACGGGCGCGGGTCGCGGCGGCGGAGGCGGCGGAGCAGAGTGCCGTGCGCGAGGCGCGCCGTGCCGAGCAGTTGCTGCGCACGGCGGCCGGCAACCAGGCGACATGGGACCGCACGCGCTTCGCCGCGGCGCAGGCGACAGCCGAGCGCACGCGCGCCGAGGCCGAGCTCGCGGCGCTGCTGAGCCCGCGCGCGGAGGATGTCGCGGTGGCGGAGGCCGAGGTCGCCGCCTCGCGCGCGGCGGTGGCGGAGGCGCGGGCCGCGCGCGATCTGGCGCGGATCGTCGCGCCGATCGCGGGCACGGTGTTGAAGCTGCATGCGCGGCCGGGCGAGCGCGTGCCGGAGGACGGGTTGCTCGAGCTCGCGGACCTCTCGGCGCTGGATGTGGTCGCCGAGGTGTACGAGACGGATCTGCCACGGGTGCGCGAGGGTGCGGCGGCGCAGGTGGTCGTCCCCGGGTCCGATCGGGTGCTGGCGGCACGGGTCGTGGATGTCGGCTGGCGTGTCGGTCGCCAGTCGGTGCTGAGTCCCGACCCGGTGGCGAGCATCGACAGCCGCGTGGTGGAGGTGCGCCTGCGGTTGGACCCGGCGGCCAACGACGTGCTGCGCCGGCGCACCAACATGCAGGTCCAGGTGTCGATCCAGCCGTGAGGTGGGTTGATGGGATGCAAGGACCGGGCCTCCCATCGCGCAGGCGCGACGGGAACCCGGCAATGGCCCTTGCCGGGGGTCCGGGCCCCCATCGCGGCAAGCCGCGATGGGACCCGTCGGGGGGCGGCGCCCTCTCGGTTTTCCTGGCTTTCCGCCTGGCCTGGCGGCAGTTGCGCCACGAGAAGTCCCGCCTCGCGGCCGCGATCTCCGGCGTCGTGTTCGCCTGCCTGCTGATCTTCATGCAGCTCGGCTTCATGACGGCGCTGTTCGAGAGTGCGGTGCAGATCCAGAAGTCGCTGAACGCCGATCTGTTCCTGATGCACAGCACGACCGAGGCGCTCTGGCGTTCCACACCCTTCCCGCGCGCCCGTCTGGCACAGGCGCTGGCGCTGCCGGAAGTCGAGCGGGTCGCGCCGATCTATGTGCAGAATGTCGTCTGGCGAAACCCCGAGACCAGCCTGAAGCGCACGCTGCTGCTGTTCGGGGTCGATCCGACCTCGGGCGTGGTCGGTTTCCCAGGCCTGACGGCGGACGGGCTCGCGGCGATCACGAAGCCGGACGTGATCCTGTTCGATGCCCGGGCGAAACCCGAGTTCGGCGCCGTCCCGTCCTGGCTCGCGGTGGGGCCGGTGGTGAGCGAGCTCGGCAACCGTCGCGCCGAGGTGGCGGGGCTGTTCGAGATCGGCGCCACCTTCGGCTCGGAGGGCAACGCGCTGACCTCGGAGGCGAATTTCTGGCGCTTCGTGCCGAACCACTCGCCGGCGCAGGTCAATGTGGGCGCGATCGTGCTGCGCGCCGGCGCGGACGCCGCGGCAGCGCAGGCGGCGCTCCGCCGCATCCTGCCGGACGACGTGATGGTGCTCACCAAGCCCGGGCTCATCGCGTTCGAGAAGAACTACTGGGCGAATACCGCGCCGGTGGGGTTCATCTTCGGCCTCGGCGTGGTGATCGGGCTGATCGTCGGCTGCGTGATCGTCTACCAGATCCTGTTCAGCGACATCTCGCGCCACATCGGCGAGTACGCGACGCTGAAGGCGATGGGCTACACGAACGGCTATCTCGTGCGTGTGGTGATGGGCGAGGCGCTGATCCTGGCCGTTCTGGGTTACATTCCCGGCTGGATCCTCGGGCTCGGGCTGTACGAGCTCGCCTCGGCGCAGATCTTCATCCCTCTGACGATGACGGTCGAGAAGAGCATCGGCGTGTTCGCGCTGATCTTCGGCATGTGCGTGATCTCGGGGCTGCTCGCGATCCGCAAGCTCAAGGACGCCAATCCGGCGGACATGTTCTGATGGATGCGGTGCGGATCAGTGGACTGACGCACCGTTTCGGTGACGGCGAGACGGCCAAGCCCGTGCTCCACGGGCTCGATCTCGGTGTCGCGGCGGGCGAGGTGGTGCTGCTGACCGGACCGTCGGGATCGGGCAAGACCACGCTGCTCACCCTGATCGGCGGGCTGCGCGCGGTGCAGGAGGGATCGTGCGTGGTGCTCGGCACGGAGCTTGCCGGCGCCGACGAGGCAACGCGCGTGGCGGTGCGCCGGCGCGTCGGGTTCATTTTCCAGCACCACAACCTGCTCGGATTTCTCACCGCGCGGCAGAACGTGGCGATGGCGCTGGAGGTCGATGCGCGCCTGAGCGAGGCCGCGCGGCTCATGCGCGCGGACGCGATGCTCGACGCGGTCGGGATCGGCGAGAAGGCGCGCGCCTATCCGGCCACGCTGTCGGGCGGACAGCGCCAGCGTGTGGCGATCGCGCGCGCGCTCGCAAACGAGCCTGGCCTGATCCTCGCCGACGAGCCGACCGCGGCGCTGGACGCACGCACCGGGCACGAGACCATGGAGCTGCTGCAACGGCTGGCGAAGGAGCAGCGCCGTACGGTGTTCATCGTCACGCACGATCCGCGCATCCACGACATCGCCGACCGGATCATTGCCATGGAGGACGGGCACATCATCGAGGGTGCGCACGCATAGTTCCTTGGGCGCTCGGTCGACATGGAGCCCTCTGCCCCAGACCTCCCATCCCTTGACCTTCGGCATCGGCTGCGGACACACCTTGACCATGACCAAGGCACCGCACTGGCACGCCCTGCCGGCCGAGGAGGTCTGCGCACAGCTCGGCACCTCGACCCAGGGGCTCGATGACGCCGAGGTGAAGGCGCGCCTCGCGCAGCATGGCCCGAACCGGTTGCCCGAGCCCGCGCGCGCGGGGCCGCTGCGTCGGTTCGTGGCGCAGTTCCAGAACGTGCTGATGCAGGTGCTGCTCGGCGCCGCCGTCGTCACCGCGCTGCTGGAGCACTGGGTCGATACCGTCGTGATCATCGCGGTCGTGGTGATCAACGCGATCGTCGGCTTCATCCAGGAGGGCAAGGCTGAACAGGCGATGGACGCTGTGCGGCGCATGCTCTCGCCGCGCGCGACCGTGATCCGCAACGGCCACCGTCGTGGCATCGATGCCGCCGAAATCGTGCCGGGCGATCTCGTGGTACTCGAACCGGGCGACCGCGTTCCCGCCGATCTGCGCATCATCAGCGCGCGCGGCCTCAGCATCCAGGAGGCGATCCTCACCGGCGAGAGCCTGCCGGTCGCGAAGTCGCCGGAGCCCGTGGACGATCACGCCGCCCTCGGCGACCGAAGCTCAATGGCCTTCTCGGGCACCGTGGTCGCCGCCGGGCACGGACGCGGCATCGTCACCGCGACCGGAACAAACACCGAGATCGGCCGCATCTCCGACATGCTCGCCGAGGTGGAACAGCTCCAGACGCCGCTCCTGCGCGCGATCTCGCAGTTCGGCAGGGCGCTGAGCGTGGCGATCCTGCTGCTCGCCGCCGCCACCTTCGCCTTCGGCTACGCGCTGCGCGGCCTGCCGGCGGACGAGATGTTCCTCGCCGCGGTCGGCATCGCGGTGGCCGCGATCCCCGAGGGCCTGCCGGCGGTGATCACCGTGATCCTGGCCCTCGGCGTGCGGCGGATGGCCGCGCGCAACGCGATCGTGCGCCGGCTGCCGGCGGTGGAGGCGCTCGGCAGCGTCGACATCATCTGCACCGACAAGACCGGCACGCTGACACGCAACGAGCTTTCGGTGCGCGCGATCGCCCTGCAAGACGGCGAGATCGAGGTCGCCGGCGTCGGCTACGTGCCGGAAGGCGACATCACGCGCGACGGCCGAGTGATCGGGGCCGAGGACGACCCCGCGCTGGCCGCGATGCTACGCGCCGCCATGCTGTGCAACGATGCGCGGCTGCATCGCGACAAGGGCGCCTGGACGATCGAGGGGGCCCCGACCGACGGCGCCTTCCTGGTCGTCGCGGAGAAGGCCGGGCTCGACGCCGCCGCGATTCGACGCCGCTGGAGCCGCACCGACGCGATCCCGTTCGAGTCCGATCACAAGTTCATGGCCACCCTGCACCACGACCACGAAGGCCATGGGCTGATCGCGGTAAAGGGCGCTCCCGAGGTGCTGCTCGCGCGCTGCACGGATATCGACGCGGCGTGGCACGCGCGGCTCGATGCGCTCGCGGAACGCGGCTACCGCCTGATCGCGGTCGCGTCCCGTCCCACCGTACACGGCCACGTGACCCTCGAGTTCGACGACATCCGCGACCTCCAACTGCTGGGCGTGGCGGCGCTGATCGATGCCGCGCGCGAGGAGGCGATCGCCGCGGTCGCGGAATGCCGCCGCGCCGGCATTGCGGTCACCATGATCACGGGCGATCACGCCGGCACCGCGCTGGCGATCGGCCGCGAGATCGGACTCGATGTCTCGAACGGCGCGCTCACCGGGGCCGAGCTCGACGCGATGGACGATCGCGCGCTGGCCCAATCGGCAGATCGCGTGCACATCTACGCGCGCACCTCGCCGGCGCACAAGCTGCGGCTCGTGCAGGCGCTCCAGGCGCGCCGCCACGTGGTCGCGATGACGGGCGATGGCGTGAACGACGCGCCGGCGCTGAAGCGCGCCGATATCGGCGTGGCGATGGGCCGGACCGGCACGGAGGCGGCGAAGGAGGCGGCCGAGATCGTGCTCGCCGACGACAACTTCGCCACCATCGCCGCGGCCGTGCGCGAGGGCCGTACGGTGTACGACAATCTCAAGAAGACGCTGTTGTTCATCCTGCCGACCAATGGCGGCCAGGCGATGACCGTGGTGGCGGCCGTGCTGCTCGGGCTGTCGGTGCTGCCGGTGACGCCGGTGCAGATCCTGTGGGTGAACCTCGTGGTCGCGGTGACGCTGGCGCTGGCGCTCGCCTTCGAGCCGGCCGAGCCCGACCTGATGACCCGCCCGCCGCGCATGCCGGACGAACCGATCCTCTCGGCGCTGCTGCTCTGGCGCATCGGCCTGGTCTCCGGGCTGCTCACCGCCGCGACGATCGGTGCCTTCCTGGTCGAGTACGCCGCCGAGGCGCCGATCGAGGTCGCGCGCGGCACGGCCATCACCGCGCTGATCGCGGGCCAGGCGGCCTATCTGATCAACGCCCGCTTCTTCCGCCGCTCCAGCCTCTCGCTCGATGCGCTGACCGGCAACCGCGCGGTGCCGATCGCGATCGGCCTGATCGTCGTGCTCCAGGGCCTCTTCCTGTTCACGCCGCCCCTGCAGGCGCTGTTCGCGGTCGCCCCGCCCGACGCCCTGGGCTGGCTGCTCGCCCTCGCCGCGGCGGTCGTGGTGTTCGGCGTGGTCGAGATCGAGAAGGCGCTGATGCGCCGGGCACCCGCTACGCCGTCCGGCCGCCATCCACGGGAAGCAGAATGCCCGTGATGAAGCTGGAGGCGGGATCCGCGAGCCACACCGCGGCATTGGCGATGTCGGCGGGCTGGCTCATCCGCCCGAGCGGGATGGTCGCGACGAACTTGGCGCGGTTCTCGGGCGTGTCCTCCATGCCCATGAACTCGGTCAGCAGCGCGGTCGCGCCCATCACCGGACAGATCGCGTTCACCCGGATGTTGTCCTTGGCGAGCTCCTGCGCCATCGCCTGGGTGATCGTGTTCACCGCGCCCTTGGTGCCGTTGTACCAGGTGAGGCCCGGACGCGGGCGGATGCCGGCGGTGGAGGAGATGTTGATGATCGAGCCGCCGCGCCCCTGCCTGCGCAGCACCGGCACCGCGGCCTGCGTCATCCAGTAGATCGACTTCACGTTCACCGCATAGACGCGGTCGAACTCCGCCTCCGTCACATCGAGGATCGGCTTGTTCCGGTGCGTGGTGCCGGCGTTGTTGACGACGATGTCGAGGCTGCCGAAGGCATCGAGCGCGCGATCCACCATGGCCTGGCAGTCGGGACCCTTCGACACGTCGCCGCCGATCGCGACCGCGACATTGCCGAGTTCGCCCGCCACGCGCTGGGCGCCCTCCAGGTTCAGGTCGGCGACCACCACCTTGCAGCCCTCGGCCGCATAGGCGCGCGCGATGCCCTCGCCGAAGCCCGAGGCCGCGCCCGTCACCACCGCCACCTTGCCCTGAAGCCGCATCGTGCCGTCTCCTCCATCCGTTGCGGCGCGGACGCTAGGCCGCGCGAGGCCGGCCGGCAAGGCGGGTCAGGCGCGATAGAACGCGGCCGCGGTGTCGTGCAGCGCCCTGCGCGCCAGAGCGGGGCCGAGCACGGTCTCGATCAGCGCGATGTCGGCATCCGCGAAGGGCCGGTCGGCGCGCATCGAGGGCAGGTCGGTCGCCGCCATCAGCGCATCGGGCGCGGCCTTGGCGATCGCCTCCAGCGCGGCCGCCGGATCGAGCCGCACACGGCCGAACCCGGTCGCCTTCACCTTGGCGCCGGCGCGCGCGAGATCGCAGGTGACCGGCAGCCCGGCCTCGGTCATGCCGAGATGGTCGATCACGATCCGCAGCCGCGCGAGCGCCTCGGCATGCGGCGCGAGCGTGGCGGCATCGGTGTAGATCTCGGCGTGCAGCCCGTGCTCGCCGGCGCGGCGCGCGTGCTCCAGCATCGTCGGGATCGTCCAGGCGGCATCGCGGTAGAGGTTGAAGCGCACACCGCGCACGCCGGCAGCCGCGAGCGCGGCGAGCGCCCTGTCATCACGCGCCGGATCGGCCGCCGCCACGACGACGAAGCGCGGCCCCAGTGCGCGCGCCGCTTCGAGCAGCGGCGCCGGGTCAACCCCCTGCGGCGAGGCGGCCACCACCGCACCGCCGACCACGCCGAGCGGCGCGACCCGCGCGCGGTACTGCGCGGCGGTGAAGTGCGCGGGCACATAGCCCTGGTTCGCGACCAGCGCATGGGCCGGATCGAACACGTGGAAATGCGCGTCGAACATCATGTCGCGGTCGCGCGGTAGCGGAACCGGTCGGCACGGCCCCAGGCCCGGCGCGCCTCGATCGCCACGCCATCGGCGGTGAACGCGACGCGGCCGATCTCCACCACCGGCTCGCCCGCGGCGATGCCAAGTTGTCGCGCCAGCGCAGCCTCGGCGCGGCCGACCGTGATCTCGTCCTCCACCCGCGCGACCACGCGCGCGCACTCGCTCTCGTAGAGCGGATAGAGCAGCGCCCCGAAGGATTCGGGCGATCGTTTCGCCAGACGGGCGAACTCCGGCAGCCGAAGCCAGATCTCCTCGACCAGCA
Source organism: Elioraea tepidiphila DSM 17972 (assembly GCF_000378465.1). Classification (GTDB taxonomy): domain Bacteria; phylum Pseudomonadota; class Alphaproteobacteria; order Acetobacterales; family Acetobacteraceae; genus Elioraea; species Elioraea tepidiphila. The sequence continues at coordinate 19,395 of NZ_KB899921.1, read as the reverse complement.
GCGGTGCCCCGGCCCAGCTCCGCACGCGGTCGAGCCGCAGCCCGCGCAGACCCGGCGCGACACCGAGGCCCTGCGCCGCCCAGCCCGGCAGCGGCGCGACCGCGCGGCGCTGGATGCGGCTCTCCGGCACGATCTCCGCCCCGCCCTCGCGCTCGGCCTGGCGGAAGAAGCGCAGCATCGAGCCGCGCAGCGCCGGGCGGCGGACGAAGGTGCCGCGGCCCTGCCGACGCTCCACCAGCCCCTCGCGCGCGAGCTGCTCGAAGGCGCGGCGCAGCGTGTTCACCGCCACGCCGTAGCTCGCGGCGAGCGCCGCCTCCGACGGGAGCGCCGTGTCGGCCGGCCACTCCCCGGCGGCGAGGCGGCGCGCGAGGTCGTCGCGCAGCTGCGCGTGCAGCGGCAGGCGGGAATCGGGGGCGATGCGGGCCGGCGCGGGCATGGCGAAACAGTGTGCGGTCAGGCTCGCCCTCCCGCAAGACCACTCATTCAGTCCTTTGCAGGACTGTGCCGGCCGTGCATGATCCACCCAACCACAAATCCCGGGAGGACCGTCATGCCCCACCTCACCCGCCGCGCCACGCTCGCTGGCCTGCTGGCCACGCCGGCGATCGCCCGCGCCCAGGGCTTCCCCGCCCGCCCCGTGCGCATGGTCGTGCCCTACCCGCCCGGCGGCGGCGCCGACACCGCCGCGCGGCTGATCGCCGAGCCCATGGCCGCGATGCTCGGCCAGCCCGTGGTGGTCGAGAACCGCGGCGGCGCGGGCGGCTCGATCGGCGCCGGCGTGGTCGCGCAGGCCCCCGCGGACGGTCACACGATCCTGCTCGATGCCGGCGCCCATGTCGTCAACCCGGCGATCCTGCGCGGCCTGCCCTTCGACTACGCCACCGCCTTCGCGCCGATCACCCAGGTGACGGTCTGGCCGCAGCTGCTGGTGGTGAACACCGAGTTCCCCGCGCGCACGCTCGCCGAATTCGTCCAGCAGGCGAAGACGCGCCAGGGCGGGCTCAGCTTCGGCAGTTCCGGCAACGCCACCTCGTCGCATCTCGCCGGCGCGCTGTTCGCCCAGGCCGCCGGGTTCGAGCTCGTGCACGTGCCCTATCGCGGCGGCGGCCCGGCCGTGCAGGACCTGCTCGCCGGCAACATCCACTGGCACATGGCGACCGTCGCCTCCTCGCTCGGCCACATCCAGGCCGGACGGCTGCGCGCGCTCGGCACCACCCACACCGCGCGCGTACCGGCACTGCCCGAGGTGCCGACCATCGCCGAGAGCGGGTATCCGGGCTACACGTTGAACGAGTGGAACGGCCTCTACGCGCCCGCCGGCACGCCCGAGGCGACGCTCGACCGGCTCCATGCGGCCGCGCTGCACGCGCTCGCGCAGGAAACGGTGAAGAGCCGGATCGAAACGCTCGGCGCGCTCACCGTGGGCAGCCCGCGCGCCGCGTTCGCCCGCTTCGTCGCCGAGGGACGCGAGCGGATGGCGCGCCTGGTGGCCGAGGCGAAGATCACCGTGGACTGATCGCGCGGTTTGCGCACGCGCGCCGCCTGCGGTTAGCTCCTCCCGGCACCAGCGAGGAGGAGCGACAGGACGGCGATGGTGACGATCGAGCGCGTCGAGGCCTTCGCAATCCGCTCCGACCTCGTCGGCGGCCCGGGCACCACGACGCCGCGCCGCCCGCCCTGGACGGCGGACGCCGAGGTCGCCGGGCCGATGTCGCGCCATCCGCGCTACAAGCGGCTCCGCGCGGCCTGGCGGCCGACCTGGCCCGGCGTCGGCTGTCTGGTCACGGCGAGCGACGGCAGCTGGGGGTTTGGCATCTCGCGCTACGGCGACCCGGTGATCGCGACCATCAACGGCCATCTCGGCCCCCTGCTCGTCGGCGAGCCCGCCCTCGCGACCGAGCGGTGCTGGGACATGATGACGCGCATGGCCTCGCCCTATTCCCCCGCGGGGCTCGCCGCCTACGCGATCAGCGCGATCGACCTCGCGCTTTGGGATCTCAAGGGCAAGCTGCTGAACGCGCCGGTCTGGAGCCTGATCGGCGGACCATCGCGCCCGCACATCGACTGCTACGCCACCGGCAATGACACCGACTGGCACATGGAGCTCGGTTTCCGCGCGACCAAGCTCGCCTGTCCGCACGGGCCCGCCGACGGGCTCGCCGGACTGGACGCCAACGAGGCGCTGATCGCGCGCACGCGCGAGCTGATCGGGCACGAGGTCGAACTGATGCTCGATTGCTGGATGGCCTTCGACCTCGACTACACCGTGCGGCTCGCCGAACGGTTGCGCCCCTACTGGCTGCGCTGGATCGAGGATTGCCTGACGCCCGAGGACCTCGACGGGCACGAGGCGCTGCGACGGCGCCTGCCCTGGATGGGCTATGCCACGGGCGAGCACTGGTACATGCCGCAGCCATTCCTGCACGCGGCATCGCGCCGGCTCGCCGATGTGCTGCAACCCGACATCGCGTGGGTCGGCGGGCTGACCGCCTGCCTGCGCATCGCCGCGATCGCGGATGCGGCCGGCATCGCGGTCATTCCCCATGCGGGCATGAACACGCCCTACGGCCAGCACTTCACCTACGCGGCACCGGGTGCGCCGATGGGCGAGATGTTTATCGGCACGCCGCCCGGCGTGCCGCTCGCCGAGACGCGGCTGTTCCCCGGCATGGCCGTTCCTGTGGATGGAAGGCTCATTCCTTCGGACGCGCCAGGTTTCGGGCTGGGTGTCGATCTCGACGGCATCGCCGCGATGCGGCCTTGACCGTCGGCGCGGGCGGCGATCCCATGCGCGATCCCAACACGAAGGAGGAAACGATGAGGATCGGGAGGCGCGGCGTGCTCGCAGGCACGATCGGCGGCGTGGCGCTCGCGGGCGCTGCGCGCGCGGCGGACCTGCCCGACGGTCCGACGCGCATCGTCGTCCCCGCCCCGCCCGGCGCCTTCAATGACGCTTTCGCGCGCCTGATCGCCGAACGACTCGCACCCGTGATCGGCCATCCCTGCGTGGTCGACAACAAACCGGGTGCCGGCGGCTCGATCGGCACGCGCGAGGTGATGCAGGCCCGCCCGGACGGCCGCACCCTGGGCATCGGCAATACCGCCACGCTGGCCGTGAACCCGACCGTCTATCCGAATGCCGGCGATCCGCTGAAGGACCTCACACCGATCGCGCTCTGCGCGCGCATCATGACCGTGCTGACGGTCAGCCCCGATCTCGGTGTCAACTCCGTGCGGGAGCTGATCGCGCTCGCGAAGTCGAGGCCGGGTCAGCTGAACTACGGCATGCCCGGCGTCGGCAGCTCCGTGCACCTGATGTTCGAGACGTTCAAGCTGCAGACCGGCACCGATATCGTCGCGATCCCGTATCGTGGCTCGGCGCCGGTGATGACCGCCTTCCTCGCCGGCGAGGTGCCGATCATCTTCGAGGGTGTCGGCACCATGCTGCCGCACATCCAGGCCGGCAAGGCGAAACCGCTCGCGGTCTCGGCGCGCGAACGCCACCCGGCGCTGCCCGATGTGCCGACCATGGAGGAGGCCGGCGTGCCCGGCTTCGAGATGATGATCTGGTTCGGCGTGATCGCGCCGGCAGGCATTCCGGCGGCGATGCGCGACCGGCTCTCGCGCGAGATCGTCGCGATCACCGAGAGCGCAGAGGTCGCGGCACAGGTCACCCGCATGGGCGGGCAGGTCTGGACCGGCGATGCGGCGCGGTTCGCGGCGCTGATCGCGTCCGACAAGGAACGCTGGGCACCGGCGGTGAAGGCGGCGAACATCACGCCCACCTGAGCGATGACGAAGCGGGTCGCGCGCAGATCCCGATCGGGCCCACGTCTGATCGGGTGAAGAGGCGCGCTCCAGAAAAGAGGGGAGCCGTTTCCGACGGATCGGAAACGGCTCCGTACCGCCTTCGCGCATTCCCCTGGATCGAGGATCAGGCCTGCTGCTGCTCCTCGGCCTCGTCCTCGACCTTCGGCTCGGGCTTGGGGCCACTGTCCTGACCCTTCGCGTCGCGGTCGCGCTCGACCAGCTCGATCACCGCCATCGCCGCCATGTCGCCGTAGCGGAACCCGGCCTTGAGCACGCGGCAATAGCCGCCCGGGCGCGCCTGGTAGCGCTCCGCCAGCGGGCCGAACAGCTTCGCCACGATCGCGTCGTCGCGCAGCTGCGCATAGGCCTGACGGCGCGCATGCAGCCCGCCCCGCTTGCCGAGCGTGATCAGCTTCTCCGCCACCGGCCTCAGCGCCTTCGCCTTCGGCAAGGTGGTGGTGATCTGCTCGTGCTTGATCAGCGCCACCGCGAGATTGCGGAACATCGCCGCGCGATGCGTGCTGGTGACGCTGAGCTTGGTGCCGCCGACACGGTGGCGCATGGTCGTCTACCCCTTACCTTCAGGCGGCCCTCAATAGGGCTCCTCGAGCTTCTTCGCCAGATCCTCGATGTTCTCCGGCGGCCAGCCCGGCACCGTCATGCCGAGCGAGAGACCCATGGCCGCCAGCACTTCCTTGATCTCGTTGAGCGACTTCCGCCCGAAATTGGGCGTGCGCAGCATCTCCTGCTCGGTCTTCTGCACGAGATCGCCGATATAGACGATGTTGTCGTTCTTCAGGCAGTTCGCGGAGCGGACCGACAGCTCCAGCTCGTCCACCTTGCGCAGCAGGTTGCGGTTGAACGGCAGGTCGTCGCGATGCTCCTCGGCCGAGATCTGGCGCGGCTCCTCGAAGTTGATGAAGAGCTGGAGCTGGTCCTGAAGGATGCGCGCGGCCAGCGCCACCGCATCCTCGGCCCCGATCGTGCCGTTCGTCTCGACCGTCAGCAGCAGACGGTCGTAGTTCGTCACCTGGCCGACGCGGGTCGGCTCGACGCGGTACGCCACGCGCCGCACCGGCGAGTAGATCGCATCCACGGGGATCAGCCCGATCGGCGCATCCTCGGCCCGGTTCTCGGCCGCCGGCACGTAGCCCTTGCCGGTGTTGACCGTGAACTCCATGCCGAGCTTCACGCCGTCATCCAGCGTGCACAGCACGAGCTCGGGGTTCAGGATCTCGATGTCGTGCCCGGCCTCGATCTGGCCGGCGCGCACCTCGCCCGGGCCGGTCGCCGACAGCGTCATGCGCCGCGGCCCGTCGGAGTGCATGCGGATCGCGAGCTGCTTGATGTTCAGCACGATGTCCGTGACATCCTCGCGCACGCCGGGGATCGAGCTGAACTCGTGCAGCACGCCATCGATCTGCACCGCCGTCACCGCGGCCCCCTGGAGCGAGGACAGCAGCACGCGCCGCAGCGCATTGCCGAGCGTCATGCCGAAGCCGCGCTCCAGCGGCTCGGCCACCACGGTCGCGACCCGATGGGGGTCATGCCCGGGCTCGATCTCCAGCTTGCTCGGCTTGATCAGGGCCTGCCAATTCTTCTGCAGCACGGGTGAACCTCTCGCCCTAGTCCTGCGGTCCGTCGGCCGCACCGTGTTCGGTGCGGCGTGTCCCTCTCCCCGCGCGGAACCGCCTCACGGGGACGGGGTGCGGCATCCCGCCGCCCCCCGCATGACTGCGTCGCTCAGACGCGCCGGCGCTTGCGCGGCCGGCAGCCATTGTGCGGGATCGGCGTCACATCCTTGATCGCGGTGATCTGGAAGCCGACCGCCTGGAGGGCACGGAGCGCACTCTCGCGGCCCGAGCCGGGGCCCGACACCTCGACCTCCAGCACCTCCATGCCGTGGTCGCGCGCCTTGCGGCCTGCATCCTCGGCCGCGACCTGCGCCGCGTAGGGCGTGGACTTGCGGCTGCCCTTGAACCCCATCATCCCGGCCGAGGACCAGGAGATCGCGTTGCCCTGGGCGTCGGTGATCGTGATCATCGTGTTGTTGAAGGACGCGTTCACGTGGGCCACCCCCGACGTGATGTTCTTCCGCTCCTTCTTGCGCGGGCGCGCGGCAGGCTTCGCCATGGCTTCTGTCTGTCCTTGGTCTCTGGTCCCGGCGGGTGGGTAGCCGGAGCGGCTACTTCGTCACCTTCTTCTTGCCGGCGATCGGCACGGCCTTGCCCTTGCGGGTGCGGGCATTGGTGTGGGTCCGCTGGCCGCGCACCGGCAGGCCGCGCCGGTGGCGCAGGCCGCGGTAGCAGCCGAGATCCATCAGCCGCTTGATGTTCATCGCCACCTCGCGCCGGAGGTCACCCTCGACGCGGTAGGTGCGGTCGATCAGCTCGCGGATGCGGAGGATCTCCTCGTCCGTCAGCTGGTTCACCCGGCGGTCGTCGGGGATGTTGAGGGCCTGGCAGATCTCCTGCGCCTTCGCCGGCCCGATGCCGTAGATGTAGCGCAGCGAGATGGTGACCCGCTTGTTGGTCGGAATGTTCACGCCGGCGATACGCGCCACGTCCCCGCTCCACGTCCTGGCCCATCCGCGCCTCCGGGAGGCACGCCCGACCCCGCCGGCCAAGGGCCGTGGCGGCAGGGTTCCTTCAGCACAAACGACAACGGCGGCCGACCCGGAGGGCCGCCGGAGGTCGCGCACTATAGGCCGCGCGGCCCCGCTGTCAACGCCGCCCTGCGCAGGGGAGAGGCCCCCGGCACGGGCGGGCCTTCGCGCTCACCGGGCCAGCGCGGCCTCGATCTGGCGCGACACCTCGTCCATCTCCGCCATGCCGTCCACGCTGACCAGCCGCCCCTGAGCCGCGTAGTATGGCAGCAGCGGCGCGGTCTGGCGGTGATAGGCCTCCAGCCGGGCGGCCACCGTCTCGGCGCGGTCGTCGGCGCGGCGGGTGAACTCGGTGCCGCCGCACACGTCGCACACGCCCTCGACCTTCGGCCGCTTGAACCGGTCGTGGTAGCCCTCGCCGCACTTGGCGCAGGTGAAGCGGCCCGAGATCCGTTCCACCAGCGCGGCGTCGTCCACCTTCAGCTCGATCACACGATCGAGCCCGCGTCCCTTCGCGGCCAGCATCCGGTCGAGCGACTCGGCCTGGGCGACCGTGCGCGGAAATCCGTCGAGAATGAAGCCGCGCGCGCAGTCCTCCGCTTCGATCCGCCGGCCCAGCATCTCCGTGATCAGCGCATCCGGCACGAGCTGCCCGGCCTCCATGATCGACTTCGCTTGCCTGCCGATCTCGCTGCCCGAGGCCACCTCGGCGCGCAGCATGTCGCCGGTGGAGATCTGGGCAATGCCGTGCCTGGTCTCCAGCCGTTTGGCCTGGGTGCCCTTCCCGGCACCCGGCGGCCCGAGCAGGATCAGGTTCACTTGCGCGCCCCCCTCAGCCGCGCCTTCTTGATCAGCCCCTCGTACTGGTGCGCGATCAGGTGCGACTGGATCTGCGCCACCGTGTCGATCGTGACGATGACGATGATCAGCAGCGAGGTGCCGCCGAAATAGAACGGCACGGCATAGCGCGAGATCAGGAACTCCGGCAGCAGGCAGACCGCGACCAGGTAGATCGCGCCCACCGTGGTCAGCCGCGTCAGCACGTAGTCGAAGTACTCCGCGGTGTTCTGCCCGGGCCGGATGCCGGGGATGAAGCCGCCATACTTCTTCAGGTTGTCGGCCGTCTCGGTCGGGTTGAACACCACCGCGGTGTAGAAGAAGGCGAAGAACACGATCATCGCGGCGTAGAGGATCATGTAGAGCGGCTGGCCATGCGCGAGTGCGGCCGTGATCGGCTGCAGCCACTCCGGCCCGCCCTCGGCCGAGAACCCCGCGATCGTCACCGGCAGCAGCAGCAGCGCGGAGGCGAAGATCGCCGGGATCACGCCGGCGGTGTTGATCTTGAGCGGCAGATGCGTCGAGTCGCCGCCGAACATCCGGTTGCCGACCTGGCGCTTCGGGTACTGCACGATGATGCGCCGCTGCGCGCGCTCGACGAACACGACCGCGCCGGTCACCACCACCGCCATCACCAGCAGGAACAGCAGCACGAAGGTGCTGATCGCCCCGGTCCGGCCGAGTTCCAGCGTGGCCGCGAGCGCAGAGGGCAGGTTGGCGACGATGCCCGAGAAGATGATCAGCGAGATGCCGTTGCCGACCCCGCGCGCCGTGATCTGCTCGCCGAGCCACATCAGGAAGATCGTGCCGCCGACCAGCGTCACCACGGCCGAGAATCGGAAGAACAGTCCTGGCTCAGCCACCGCCGGCCCGAGCGTGCCGGTGATGCTCTCCAGCCCCACCGCAATGCCGTAGGCCTGCACCGCGGCGATCACCACCGTCAGATAGCGCGTGTACTGGTTGATCTTCTTGCGCCCCTGCTCGCCCTCCTTCTTGAGCTGTTCGAGCGTGGGGCTCGCCGCCGTCATCAGCTGCATGATGATGGCGGCCGAGATGTAGGGCATGATGTTCAGCGCGAACACCGTCATGCGCCCCAGCGCGCCGCCGGTGAACATGTCGAACATGCCGAGAATGCCACCGCCATGCGTGCGCACGAGCTCGGCCATCACCGACGCATCGATCCCCGGCACGGGGATGTAGGTGCCGATGCGGTAGACGATCAGCACGCCCAGGGTGAACCACAGGCGCTTCTTCAGTTCGGTCGCCTTGGCGAAGGCTCCGAAGTTCAGATTGGCGGCAAGCTGTTCGGCGGCCGAGGCCATGGATGCTCCGATCGATCAGATCTGCGGGGGCCGGCCGCGAAGGTGCCCGCCCCCTGCCGGTGCAATCAAGCGCCGATGGGCCGCACCCGCCATGAGGTGAACGCGTCCGCGCCGGCCCCGCACGCCTGGCCGGCTCAGCCCTCGGCCGGCCGGGACGCCGCCATCAGGGTGACCGTGCCGCCGGCGGCCTCGATCGCGGCCACCGCGGCCGCCGAGGCGCCGGTCACCGTGAGCGTGAGCGGCCGCGACACCGAACCCACCGCGAGCAGACGGACACCGGCGACCTTGCCCTTGCGCACCAGCCCGGCCGCGCGCAGCACGGCCTCGTCGATCGGCCGCTCGGCATCGATCCGCCCGGCCTCGATGGCCTTCTCCAGCCGCGCGAGGTTGAGCGGGCTGTAGACCGTGCGGCTCAGCGGCTCGAAGCCGCGCTTCGGCAGCCGGCGATAGATCGGCAGCTGGCCGCCCTCGAACCCGTTGAGCGCCACGCCGGTGCGCGCCTTCTGGCCCTTCACGCCGCGGCCCGAGGTCTTGCCCTTGCCGGAGCCGATGCCCCGGCCGACCCGCTTGAACTTCGTCCGCGCGCCCGGATTGTCGCGCAGTTCGTTGAGTTTCATCGCACTCTCTCCCGGTGGGATGCGGCGGGGCTCAGCCCGCCACCTCCTCCACCTTCACCAGATGCGCCACCTTGCGGATCATGCCCCGCACCGCGGGCGTGTCCTCGAGCTCGCGCGTCCGGTTCAGCTTGTTCAGCCCGAGCCCGATCAGGGTCTCGCGCTGGCTCGCGTGACGGTTGATGGGGCTGCCCACCTGCGTGACGCGCACGCGCTTCTTCGCCTCAGGCATCGGCCGCCTCCCGCGCCTCGGGCGCCGGCTGGTCGCGCCGGCCGATCAGGTCGGAGACCTTCTTGCCACGTCGCGCGGCCACGCTGCGCGGGGCGTTGACGTTCCTGAGCGCCGCGAAGGTCGCCTTGACCATGTTGTGCGGGTTCGTCGTGCCGAGCGACTTCGCCACCACGTCGCCCATGCCCATGGTCTCGAACACCGCGCGCATCGGCCCGCCGGCGATGATGCCGGTGCCGGCCGGGGCGGCGCGCAGCACCACGCGGCCCGCGCCGAAATGGCCGATCACGTCGTGATGCAGGGTGCGGCCCTCGCGCATCGGCACGCGGATCATCGACCGCTTGGCCGAGTCCGTCGCCTTGCGGATCGCCTCCGGCACCTCGCGCGCCTTGCCGGTGCCGAGCCCCACGCGCCCCTTCTTGTCGCCGACCACGACGAGGGCGGCGAAGGCGAAGCGTCGGCCGCCCTTCACCACCTTGGCGACGCGGTTGATCGCGACCAGCTTGTCGACCAGATCGTCGCCGTCGCGGTCGCGCTCGCGCCGCTCACCGCGGTCGCGGCCTTCCCTCGGTTCCCGTGCCATGCCTCAGGCCCCCGCGCTCAGAAGTCGAGCCCGCCTTCGCGGGCGGCATCGGCCAGCGCACGCACGCGGCCGTGATAGAGATACGCGCCGCGGTCGAACACCACGGCCGAGACGCCGGCGGCCTTCGCCCGCTCCGCCACCGCGCGGCCGACCGCCGCGGCCGCGGCCTTGTCCGCCCCCGTGCGCAGCGCCGCCTTCAGATCCGGATCGCGCGAGGACGCCGCGGCGATCGTCCTGCCGGCGGCATCGTCGATCACCTGCGCGTAGATGTGCTTGGAGGAGCGGAACACCGAGAGGCGCGGCCGGCCGCCGCCCTTCTGGCGGAGCTGGTAGCGCAGCCGGCTCTTGCGCCGCTCCTTGAGGTCGAGCTTGGTCGCCATGGCTACTTCTTCTTCCCCTCCTTCCGGAGGATCGTCTCGTTGTCGTACTTCACGCCCTTGCCCTTGTAGGGCTCGGGGCCGCGGAAGGCGCGGATCTCGGCGGCCACCTGGCCGACACGCTGCTTGTCCACGCCCTCGACCCTGATCGAGGTCGGCTTCTCGCAGGTGATCTTGATTCCCGCCGGCACCGGATAGCGGATCTCGTGGCTGAACCCGAGATTCATCACCAGATCCTTGCCCTGCACCGCGGCGCGGAACCCCGTGCCGCTGATCTCGAGCGTCTTGGTGAAGCCCTCGCTGACCCCCTTCACCATGCCGGCGACCAGGCTGCGCGTGGTGCCCCACATCGCGCGCGCGCGCTTGCCCTCGTCGCGCGGCCTGACGACGACGCCGTTGTTCTCGACCGCCGCCTCGATCTCCTCGGCGAGCGGCAGCTTCAGTTCGCCAAGCTTGCCCTTTGCCGTCAGCACGCGGTTCGCGATCGCGACCGTGACACCGGCGGGCAGCGGCACCGGATACTTCCCTACGCGGGACATGGGTCCTCCTCCCGCCTCAGAACACGCGGCAGAGCACTTCGCCGCCGACATTGGCGGCGCGCGCCTCGACATCGCTCATCACCCCGCGCGGGGTGGAGAGGATCGACACGCCGAGCCCGTTATAGACGCGCGGCAGCTCCTTGATCTTGGAGTAGACGCGCCGTCCGGGGGTCGAGACCCGGGTGATCTCCTTGATCACCGGCTCGCCCTCGGAATACTTGAGCTCGATCTCGAGCTCGCGCACGCCGGGGCGCACCTCGACCATCTTCCAGGCGCGGATATAGCCTTCGCGCTTCAGCACCTCGCAGACGTTCGCGTGCAGCTTGCTGGCCGGCGCGCGCGTCGACGAACGGCGCGAGCGCTGCGCGTTGCGGATGCGGGTGATCAGATCGCCCAGCGGATCGGAGATCGCCATGGTTGCTCTCCTCCCGTCCTCTACCAGCTCGCCTTGACCATGCCGGGGATCTGCCCGGTGGAGGCGAGCTCGCGCAGCGCCACGCGGCACAGCTTGAACTTGCGGTAGTTGCCGCGCGACCGGCCCGTCAGCGCGCAGCGCAGCCGCACGCGCACCGCCGAGCCGTTGCGCGGCATCTCGGCGAGCTTCAGCATCGCCGCGAAGCGCTCCTCCGGGCTCGCGTCCTTCTGGCGCAGCACCGCCTTCAGCGCGGCACGCTTGCCGGAATCCCGCTTCGCCATCCGTTCGCGCTTCTTGTTGCGCTCGACAGAAGAAGTCTTGGCCATGAACTCTTGTCCTCCGAACCTGCCGGCACGCGCCGGTGGTCTTCCGAGCCTTTCCTCAGTTGGCGAAGGGCAGCGAGAACGCCTTGAGCAGCGCCTTCGCTTCCGCATCGGTCTTCGCCGTGGTGCAGATCACGATGTCCATGCCCCGGACCTTGTCGACCTTGTCGTAGTTGATCTCGGGGAAGACGATCTGCTCCTTCAGTCCCATCGCGAAATTGCCGCGCCCGTCGAAGCCCTTGCCGGTCACGCCGCGGAAGTCGCGCACGCGCGGCAGCGCGATCGTCACCAGACGATCGAGGAACTCGTACATGCGCGCGCGGCGCAGCGTCACCTTCGCGCCGATCGGCATGCCCGCGCGGATCTTGAACCCGGCGATCGCCTTCTTCGCCTTGGTCTTCACCGGCTTCTGCCCGGCGATCAGCGTCAGGTCGGCGACTGCGGAGTCGAGCTTCTTCGCATCGCCCGCCGCCTCGCCCACACCCATGTTGATGACGATCTTCTCGAGCTTCGGCACCGCGAAGGGGTTCGTGTAGCCGAACTCCTTCACGAGCTCGTTCCGCACCACCGTCTCGTAGTACTCCTGCAGCCGCGCCTTCGGGCGGGCCGCCTGCTCCTTGGCCTCTGCCATGGCCGCCTCCGTCACGCGTCGATCACTTCGCCCGAGGCCTTGGCCACGCGCACCTTCTTCCCATCATCGAGGATGCGGAAGCCGACGCGCGTCGGCCGGTCGGTCTTCGGGTCGAGCAGCATCAGGTTCGAGAGGTGCACGGGCGCCTCCTTCTCGACGATGCCGCCGGGCTGGCCCATGCCGCTCGGCTTCTGGTGGCGCTTCACCATGGCCACACCCTGCACCACCGCGCGGCTCTCCTTCGGCAGCACCTTCAGGACCTCGCCGCGCTTGCCCTTGTGGGCGCCGGAGATCACCTCCACCCGGTCGCCCTTGCGGATCTTCGCAGCCATCACAGCACCTCCGGCGCGAGCGAAATGATCTTCATGAACTTCTTCGCGCGCAGTTCACGCACCACGGGCCCGAAGATGCGCGTGCCGATCGGCTCCATCTGCTTGTTGATCAACACCGCCGCGTTGCGGTCGAAGCGGATCGCCGAGCCGTCGGTGCGGCGCACGGGATAGGCGGTGCGCACGATCACCGCGTGATGCACGTCGCCCTTCTTCACCTTGCCGCGCGGGATCGCCTCCTTCACCGAGACGACGATCACGTCGCCGACCGAGGCGGTCTTGCGCTTCGCCCCGCCCAGCACCTTGATGCACTGCACCCGCCGCGCGCCGGAATTGTCGGCGACATCGAGGTTGGATTCGACATGGATCATGGCGCGATGCCCCTCAGCCCGCGGCCTGCGCGGCCTCGGCCGCGAGCGGTGCGCCGTTGCGCTCGATCACCTGCCAGGTCTTGCGCGCGCTGATCGGGCGGCACTCCTCGATCCGCACAACGTCGCCCTCCTTGCACAGGTTGGCCTCGTCGTGCGCGGCGTACTTCTTCGACCGGCGGATGAACTTCTTGTAGAGCGGATGCATCACGCGACGCTCGACAAGCACCGTCACGGTCTTGTCCATCTTGTCGCTGACGACGCGACCCGTCAGAACGCGCTTCGGCATGTCTCTCCCCCTCAGGCGGCCGGCGCGGCAGCGCGCTCGCCCAGGATCGTCTTGATCCGCGCGATGTCGCGGCGGATCACGCGGATGCGGTTGGTGCTTTCGAGCTGGCCGGTGGCCCGCTGGAAGCGCAGGTTGAACTGCTCGCGGCGCAGCGCGATCAGCATGTCCTTCAGCTCGTCGGGGCTCTTGGCCCGAAGATCAGCCGGCTTGGTCATCGCTCACCCCTCCAGCCCGATCCGCGCCACGACCTTGGTCTTGATCGGCAGCTTGGCCGCGGCGAGCTCCAGCGCCGAACGCGCGACCTCGGCCGTTACGCCATCGAGCTCGAACATGATCCGCCCCGGCTTCACCCGGCACACCCAGAGCTCCGGGCTGCCCTTGCCCGAACCCATGCGTACCTCGGCCGGCTTCTTCGACACCGGCACGTCGGGGAAGATGCGGATCCACACGCGGCCCTGGCGCTTCATCTGGCGCGTGATCGTGCGCCGTGCGGCCTCGATCTGGCGCGCGGTGATGCGCTCCGGCTCCAGCGCCTTCAGCCCGTAGGAGCCGAAGTTCAGCGTGGTGCCGGCCTTCGCGTCGCCGTGGATCCGGCCCTTGTGGGCCTTGCGCCACTTCGTCTTCTTCGGCTGCAGCATCGTCGTCTACCTGTGATTCCTGAACCGGCTCAGCGCTGCGGCGCCTGCTCGGCCGCGCGGCGATCCATCGCCATCGGGTCGTGCGCCATCACCTCGCCCTTGAACACCCACACCTTCACGCCGCAGGTGCCGTAAGTGGTCTTGGCGGTCGCGATGCCGAAGTCGATGTCGGCGCGCAGCGTGTGCAGCGGCACGCGCCCCTCGCGGTACCACTCGACGCGCGCGATCTCCGCCCCGCCGAGCCGGCCCGCGCAGTTGATGCGGATGCCCTGCGCGCCAAGCCGCATCGCCGACTGCACCGCGCGCTTCATCGCGCGGCGGAAGCTGACGCGCCGCTCGAGCTGCTGGGCGATGTTCTCGGCCACCAGCACCGCCTCGATCTCGGGCTTGCGGATCTCGACGATGTTGAGCTGGACCTCGGCGCCCGCGAGCGCCTTCAGCTCCTGGCGCAGCTTCTCGATGTCCTGGCCCTTCTTGCCGATGATCACGCCCGGCCGCGCGGCGTAGATCGTCACGCGCGGCTTCTTCGCCGGACGCTCCACCACCACGCGCGCAACGCCGGCCTGGGCGAGCTTCTCGCGCAGGAACTTCCGGAGCTTCAGGTCCTCGTGCAGAAGCTGCGCGTAGTCCTTGTCGGCGAACCAGCGGCTGTCCCAGGTACGGTTGATGCCGATCCGCATCCCGACCGGATTGACCTTCTGACCCATCTCAGCGCGCCCCCTCGCTCGCCGTCTGCGGGCGCTCGCGCACCACGATCGTCAGATGGCTGAACCACTTCTCGACGCGCGCCGCACGGCCGCGGCCGCGCGCATGGAACCGCTTCATCACCACCGATCGCCCGACCGTCGCCTCGCGCACCGTCAGCCGATCGACATCGAGGCCGTGGTTGTTCTCGGCGTTCGCGATCGCGCTATCGAGCGCCTTCTTCACCGCCTGGGCGATGCGCCGCTTCGAGAAGGTGAGCGCCGCGCGCGCCTCCGCCGCCGGCAGGCCGCGAATCATCTCGGCCACCAGGTTGAGCTTGCGCGGGCTGACGCGGAGATTGCGCACGATCGCCTGCGCCTCCGTCTCGCTCAGCCTACGCGGCATGCCGATCTTGCCCATCGCCTCAGCTCCGCTTCGACTTCTTGTCCGCCGCGTGGCCCGAGAAGGTGCGGGTAGGCGCGAACTCGCCGAGCTTGTGGCCGACCATCTGCTCGGTCACCTGCACGGGGATGAACTTGCGGCCGTTGTAGACGCCGAAGGTCAGCCCGATGAACTGCGGCATGATCGTCGAGCGGCGCGACCAGGTCTTGATGATCTCGTTGCGCCCCGACGCGCGGGCCGCCTCGGCCTTGGTGAGGAGGTAGCCGTCCACGAACGGCCCCTTCCAGACGGAACGCGGCATCGCTCAGCCCTTCGTCGCGTTGCGGCGGCGGATGATCAGCCCATCCGTCCGCTTGTTCTGGCGCGTCTTCGCGCCCTTGGTCGGCTTGCCCCAAGGCGTCACCGGATGGCGCCCGCCCGAGGTGCGGCCCTCGCCGCCGCCATGCGGGTGGTCGATCGGGTTCATCGCGACACCGCGGTTGTGCGGCCGCCGCCCGAGCCAGCGCATGCGCCCAGCCTTGCCGATCTGCTGGTTGCTGTTGTCGGGGTTCGACACCGCGCCGATCGAGGCCATGCACTCCGCCCGCACGGTGCGAAGCTCGCCCGAGGAGAGCTTGATCTGCGCGTAGCCCGCGTCCTTGCCGACCAGCTGCGCGTAGGTGCCCGCCGCGCGCGCGATCTTGCCGCCCGCACCCGGCTTCATCTCGATGTTGTGGATGATCGTGCCGACCGGGATCGCACCCATCGGCATCGCGTTGCCCGGCTTGATGTCGGCGCGGGTACCCGAGATCACCGAATCGCCCGCCTTCAGCCGCTGCGGGGCGAGGATGTAAGCAAGCTCGCCGTCGGCGTACTTGATCAGCGCGATCCACGCCGAACGGTTCGGGTCGTACTCGATCCGCTCCACCGTGGCCGGCACGTCGAACTTGCGCCGCTTGAAGTCGATGATCCGGTACGACCGCTTGTGGCCGCCGCCGCGGAACCGCACGGTCGTGTGCCCGTGGTTGTTCCGCCCGCCGGAGGACGGCTTGCCGACCGTGAGCCCCTTGACCGGCTTGCCCTTCCAGAGGCCGGACCGGTCGACCAGCACCGTGCCGCGCAGGCTGGGCGTGACCGGCTTGAACTGCTTGAGCGCCATCGTTCCCCGCTCCCGCTCAGGCGAGCCCGGTGGTCAGGTCGATGGAGAAGCCGGGTGCGAGCCGCACCATGGCCTTCTTCCAGTCCGACCGCTGACCGGGCCGGCCGCGGAACCGCTTGGTCTTGCCCTTCATGACGATCGTGTTGACCGCCTGCACCTTCACGTTGAACAGCCCCTCGACCGCGGCGCGGATCTCCGGCTTGGTCGCGTCCAGCGGCACGCGGAACACCACCTGGTTGGCCGCCGTCAGCGCGGTCGCCTTCTCGGTGATCACCGGGCTCAGCACGACCTGGTACATCCGCTCCGGCGAAATCCGGCGCGCCGCCTTCGGCGCGGGCTCTGCGGTTTCGTCGTTCATCCTGCCGTCTCCTCGGCGCCGAGCCGCTGGGCGAGCCCCTCGACCGCCGCCTTCGTCACCGCCAGCACGTCGTGGCGGAGGATGTCGTAGACATTCGCACCGACCGCCGGCAGCACATCGAGCCCCGGAATGTTCCGTGCCGCGCGCGCGAAGCCCTGGTCGAGTTCCGCGCCGTCGATCACCAGCGCGGACTGCCAGCCGAGGGCCGTCACCTGCTTCTTCAGCGACGCCGTCTTGCCGTCGGAGGCGGCCGCCTCCAGCACGATCAGCTTGCCTTCGCGCGCCTTCTGGCTGAGGGCCGAGATCAGTCCGAGCCGGCGCACCTTCTTCGGCAGCGCATAGCCGTGGTCGCGCACCACCGGACCATGCACCACGCCGCCGGTGCGGAACTGCGGCGAGCGCAGCGAGCCCTGGCGCGCGCGGCCCGTGCCCTTCTGCTTGTAGGGCTTCTTGGTCGTGCCGCTGACCTCGCCCATGCCCTTGACCTTGTGCGTGCCGGCACGCCGCTTGGCGAGCTGCCAGTGCACCACGCGCGCCATGATGTCGGCACGCGGCTCGGCGCCGAACAGCGCCTCGGGCAAGTCGAGCTCGCCGGCGGGCTGGTTGGCGAGCGTGATCACCGTCTTCTTCATCGTGTCCTCACGCCTTCACGCCGGCGGGCAGCGGCGCCTCGGCGGGCCGCGCGCGCTTCACCGCATCGCGCACCAGCACGTAGGAGCCCTTCGCGCCCGGCACCGCGCCGCGCACCATGATCACGTTGCGCTCGGCATCCACGGAGGCGATCTCAAGGTTGAGCGTGGTGACGCGCTCGTCGCCCAGATGGCCGGCCATCTTCTTCGTCTTGAAGGTCTTGCCCGGGTCCTGGCGCTGGCCGGTCGAGCCGTGGCTGCGATGGCTGATCGACACGCCGTGCGAGGCTTCGAGGCCGCGGAAGTTCCAGCGCTTCATCGGACCGGCGAAGCCCTTGCCCTTGGTCGTGCCGGTGACATCGACCTTCTGGCCCTTCACGAAATGGTCCGCCGACAGCGTCGCGCCCACCCCCGGCATCGCCGACGGGTCGACGCGGAACTCGACGAGCTTCGCCTTCGGCTCGACCTTCGCCTTGGCGAAATGCCCGCGCAGCGCCTTGCCGGTGTTCTTGGCCTTGGCGCGGCCGATGCCGAGCTGCACCGCCGCGTAGCCGTCCTTCTCCAGGGTACGCTGCGCGACCACCTGCACCTCGTCGAGCAGCAGCACCGTGACGGGCACGTGCGTGCCGTCGTCGTTGAACAGCCGGGTCATGCCCAGCTTGCGTGCGATCACACCCGTCCGCATGGCCCGGTCCTCAGACCTTGATCTCGACATCGACGCCGGCGGCGAGGTCGAGCTTCATCAGCGCGTCCACGGTCTGCGGCGTCGGATCGACGATGTCGAGCAGCCGGCGATGCGTGCGGATCTCGAACTGCTCGCGGCTCTTCTTGTCCACGTGCGGGGAGCGGTTCACGGTGAAGCGCTCGATCCGCGTCGGCAACGGGATCGGGCCGCGCACCTGCGCGCCCGTGCGCTTGGCCGTGTTCACGATCTCCCGCGTGCTCGTGTCGAGCACGCGGTGATCATACGCCTTCAGGCGGATGCGGATGTTCTGGTTGTCCATGATCCCTTGCCTCGTGCGCACGCGGCCCGCTCCGGCCGGAGGTGCGCGCGACGCCCTCTCCTTCGCCTGATCTCAGCCCGTCACTGGACGATCTTGGTGACGACGCCGGCGCCGACGGTGCGCCCGCCCTCGCGGATCGCGAAGCGCAGCCCCTCGTCCATCGCGATCGGCGCGATCAGCGTCACCTCCATCCGCACATTGTCCCCAGGCATCACCATCTCCGTGCCCTCGGGCAGCGTCACAACACCCGTCACGTCCGTCGTGCGGAAGTAGAACTGCGGACGGTAGTTGGTGAAGAACGGCGTGTGCCGGCCCCCCTCCTCCTTCGTCAGGATGTACGCCTCCGCCAGGAACTTCGTGTGCGGCGTGATCGAGCCAGGCGCCGCCAGAACCTGGCCACGCTCCACCTCCTCGCGCTTCGTGCCACGCAACAGCGCCCCGATGTTGTCCCCCGCCTCGCCGCTGTCCAGCAGCTTGCGGAACATCTCCACCCCCGTCACCACCGTCTTCATCGTCGGGCGCAGGCCGACGATCTCCACCTCGTCGCCCACCTTCACCACACCCCGCTCGATCCGCCCCGTCACCACCGTGCCGCGGCCCGAGATCGAGAACACGTCCTCGATCGGCATCAGGAACGGACGATCCTTAGGCCGGTCCGGCTGCGGAATGTACGCGTCCACCGCATCCATCAGCTGCAGGATCGCCTGCTCGCCGATCTCCGGATTGCGATCCTCCAGCGCACACAGCGCCGAACCCTTGATCACCGGAATCTCGTCCCCCGGGAACTGATACGACTTCAACAGCTCCCGAACCTCGAGCTCCACCAGCTCCAGAAGCTCGGGATCGTCCACCATGTCCACCTTGTTCATGAACACCACCAGCGCCGGCACACCCACCTGGCGCGCCAGCAGGATGTGCTCGCGCGTCTGCGGCATCGGACCATCCGCCGCCGAGACCACCAGGATCGCCCCGTCCATCTGCGCCGCCCCCGTGATCATGTTCTTCACGTAGTCCGCATGACCAGGGCAATCCACGTGCGCGTAATGCCGCGCCTTCGTCTCGTACTCCACATGCGCCGTCGAAATCGTGATCCCGCGCGCCTTCTCCTCCGGCGCCTTGTCGATCTGGTCGTACGCCGTGAACGTCGCCCCGCCCGTCTTCGCCAGAACCTTCGTGATCGCCGCCGTCAGCGACGTCTTCCCATGGTCCACGTGACCAATCGTGCCGATGTTGCAGTGCGGCTTCGTCCGCTCAAACTTCGCCTTCGCCAT